>JAGNTT010000058.1 GCA_017987425.1 Candidatus Omnitrophota bacterium | reverse complement strand
ATCTCCCCCTCGATCACAAAAATGTATTTGCCCGGACGGGTGGGCAGAAATCGCGCGGAATATTTTCCCTGTTCTTTATAGGCCGGCTTCAGTTCAAGATCCAGCGACCCTTCCCCCTCATTCCCCATGACCTTCACACGCAATGTTTTCTCCAGGCCCGTAACAGGGTTGGAATTCTCTGAAATACGGATCTCCGCGCCGTTCATCTCTCCCGTATAAGCCGGCTCGTTGACGAATCCGACGACAAATTGATACTTATCCGCTACGGCCCTTTTTTCATGGGCCTGTGCGGACCCGGCCAAGAGCATTAAAGCCACCGCTAAAAATAATACTTTGCACTTCATACTTCCTCCTTAATTAATGGAAACCACACTACTCCCGGAGAATGGTGTGGTTTGATCCATTCTGTCAACCTGCTTAGCCATTAAGACTTCAGGTACTTCTTTACAGCATCCGTTATCTTCTGGACACGATCCTCAGGACGGAAAAGATGACAGACTTTACCCTCGCCATTGATCAGGTAAAGATAGTCGCTATGGTTCATCAAATAATTTTTGCCTTCCCCATAGACTTTTTCATAAGATGCTCCGTAAGCTTCAACGACCTCATCAACCTCGGCTTTGGTACCGGTCAGACCGACAGCCTTGATGCTGAAATATTCCAAATACTCTTTAAGTTTGGAAGGCGAATCTCGCTCAGGGTCAACCGTGACGAAGACCGTTAAAACCTTTTCCTGATCGGTGCCGAGTAATTTATAAACGCGGGCCAGCTTTGAAAGTGTCGTGGGACAAATATCCGGACAGGATAAATATCCAAAAAACAAAATAACAGTCTTTCCCCGGTGGTCTTTAAGATGAAAGTCCCGGCCATCCTGGTCTTTCAGAACAAAATCAGAGCTCGGATTAAACGAATTGTATTTTCTCAGATCGTCCTGTGCTTCTGAACTTCCGCATCCAGTGTGGACAAGAGAAAAAACCCCCAGAATAATCCAAATAAGTAAGTGTCTTAACATAATCGCTTCGTTTATTCGTGATGGTGTTCATGCCCCGTCATTTCGTCATCCGGAGCTTCGCCCTTGGCCGCAGCTTGCACTGTAACGGTTGAGCTGTCATTAAATGTAAGAACGATGGGGACAGTATCACCTTCTGTGATCGGCGTTTTAAGATTTAAAAGCATTAAATGGAAACTGTGAGGTTTAAGCTCGACCTTGCCCTGAGCTGGAACAGTGATGCCGTCGACCTGCTCCATCTTCATCATACCGTCCACATGTTCCATTTTATGCGTCTGTACTTCCCCGGCAGCATCCGCCGAGGCTGACATTAAGATCATTTCTTTGTCCGTCTTATTTTCAATGGTCATATAAGCGGCCGTGTTCTTTTGACTGGGCGGCAAAACGCGAACCCACGCATTAGAAACAACCACATGATTGTTTTCTGCTTGCGCATGAAAATTTGTTCCAGCAATCAAAACAGCCCCCATCAAACATGAAAGGATTAATTTCTTTAACATAAGTCGCTCCTTCTAATTTTTATTTTGTAGGGATATTAAATAATCGGCCAGCTTTTCAAGATCCTTTGATTCGATGTCCTCAAAAGCCGGCATGGTACTGTTTTCTACTTTAATTCCGTCTTTTATAGAAGACATGATACTTTCTTTATCTGAACCCATCCGATACGCCGCATGGTTATGAAAATTGGTCGGCGCCGGGTTGGAGAGCCTGGCATTGATACCGTCTCCTTCTCCGTTTTTCCCGTGGCAGACGGCACAGCCATAGGACAGATACAGCTCCCTGCCCGCAAGTTCGGATGAATCATGAGCGAAGGCCGGGAAAACCAAAACCAGCGCCAAACACAGCACCAGAAATGATATCTTATTTGACAACCGCACAGCCATAGCCGAACTTGCCCGTCTGATGAAACACAAGATGTCCCTGCTCATCAAACTGTTTTAAATCCATCATTTGCCCGTCAATATAGGCAACTTCTTCTTTAACAAGACCCGTTGGATAATACTCTTTCGATATGCCGTCCTGGTAATTATTAACATAGTGCGTCTCGCCTTTGAGCGTTCCATCTTCGAAATAGGCTCTCACATCACCATTGATTTTCCCGTCGGTCATGCCTTGAAGAAAAGCCAGCTTGCCGTTGGGGTAATATTCCCGCACAAACCCATCCATCTTTCCCTCTTTATATTCCTGCTCCATCTCCACCTGACCGTCCGCATAATAACTTCTTTGAACACCGGTCAATAGCGGCTGGCCTGTTTGGGCCTGAACCGGAAGAATGAACAATGCGCTGATTAAGAAAGTCTTAATTCCTGTCATAACCAATCTCCTTATTGATATTCTCTTCATGAAAGCACTCATTTTCTCTTGGGAGGCCTTGTCATAAAAAATAAAGCAATACCCAGCAACGCGACACAAAACGTTCCCAATGTCATCAAGGTCAAGATAAGGTCTCTCAAATCCTTATTCTTGATGAACATCAATTTGTGAAAGTTGCTGAACACACTTGCCTCAAACTGCTTTTGATTATCCGTTGCCCTGGTCACACTTCCCGTCATGGTGGACACATACAATCTTGTGCCTCTGCCGTCGTTAGCATCAAAACGGTAAACAGGAAGAATGCGGAAGATATTGATGTATTCTCCGTTATAGGACGTTAGATAATTCGTCTTTGTAACGGGTACACCTCCGAGATAGCTTGATGCTATCTCGGAAGCATAAACCTCATCTTTATCTTCAGCTTTGCCGTCTTTGGCACTGACATAGGTGATTTTTTTCTCACCTTCAATGAACAATTGATACCACGGTTCACCGCTGATACTGCGAATGCTGACGGCTTGAAGCTTGATGTTGGGATCAGGCAGATGTTTTAATGCCTCCCCAACCGAAACTCTTATATCCTGCGGCAATATCAATCCGGCGGGACGAGCCGTCGGAGGCGGGGCTTGCGTGCGGCTCATAACATTGTGCAATACCCCGCTTCCGGCGGACATCAGAACGGACAGACTGAATATCAGCCCGACCCATCGGTGAATCTGACGCAATCGTTTGGAATTGGACATAATTACCATTTCCATTCCACGCCGCCGTACCACGCGCGGCCGTTGCCGGGATTGAAGACCGCGTTGGTATCCAGTCCGGCGGCATTGTTGACAATACCGGTAGAAGCCGCATAGATTTCATCGGTGATGTTCTTCCCTTCCAAAAACAGGGACAGACCTTTGGACGTTTTATAACCGACTTTCATCCCCCAAATATTATAAGTATCCGCAAAATAAGTATTCGCCATGTCGATAGGGTACTTGGAAGCCACGCGTTCCCAATTGGGCCCGAAGTAGATTCCCGTCGGATGTTCATAAATCAACTCCATCTTCACGAAATGCTCCGGAAGACTCGGAAGCTGATTATTCCCGTAGACCGGATCGCCGTCGAAACGGAAGCGGCTCCAGTTATAGACACCGTGCGTATACAATTTGTCCTGCTTGTCTTCATCTCTGACTAAAAGTCCTTCCCACAGATCAATCTTGCCGCCGAGCTCGATCCCTTGATGGACCGTTTCACCGCGGGCATTGATGGTCCCAAGCGGATTGCCCAAGCTGTCGCTTAAACTCAGCAATTCCTTGTCGAGAATGGAATAATAGTATGTGGCGTCGTAACCGAAGATCCCTTCTTCGCCGCGCACGCCTGTTTCCCATGTATGACCGCGCTGGGCTTTGTTGTTGAGAAAGTCACCGGAACTGTTAAAGAGTTCCGAGAATGTCGGCGGTTCATAGCTGCGGGAATATCCGAAAAACGCCTGCGAGGTCTCGGTCAGGTCATAGAGAATTCCCGCTTTCGGATTGATCGAACGATAAACCGCATTCCCGCTGTCATCGCCGTTGGTCTGAAAATAATCCGTGATCTGACGGTCGGCATAACTCAACTGTACACCTTGCACCAACGACCAGCGGTCGGCAAACTTCAATTGGTCTTCCAGATACAGGTCCAGATTGTACGCCTTGTTGTCAAACTCAGCTGTGCGTGCACCTTTGGTGCCGCCGGAATTAACATAACGGTCATCCGTGTAATAGACCAACGTGGGGCTGAACCCGACTGTCAGTTGATTCTCCTTGTCCATCCAGTCGGCGGTATTGGTAAAAAGAATCTCCCCGCCATAATTAATGGTATCGATATCCAAAACCTGAAAGATGGGATGGAACATGTCCATTTTCGATCCGAACAAACTGAAATCAAACCGGACATCGTCCTGCTGGTAGGTTGTTTTATTCGCGATGCGGAAATATTCCATGTCCCGCTTCTGATTGCCGGAGACGCTGGACGCATTGGCCTGCGTCGGATCACTGAGCATCTGTGACTTTCGAAGTCCCCCGCCCAATTTCGCCTTGATCACCGCATTGTTGGCATAAACGCGCGATTCCCATTCATCATTGATCTTGTATCCAACATTGGCAAATTCATAATGGTTATCCTGCTGGGTGTGATCTCGAAAACCATCCTGTTTGAATTGACTGACGGAAACATAATAATCGGCCGGACCAAGCACCTGGCCGGAAGAGATCTGGGAGCGGATATAGCCGAAACTTCCACCTTCAAACCTTCCCTGCAGCTTGTCCGCATCATAGCCGGTGGGTGAGACAAAATTAATGGCCCCTCCCAGCGTCGTCGATCCGTATCGCATGGCATTACCGCCGCGGTAGACCTCGGTGTATTCGGTCGACAAAGGTTCAACACGATAGAAATCACCCGAGCCGTCGGCGTCATTGACGGGAAGACCGTCCTGCAGGAGCTTGATGCCCCGCAAATGAAATGTTCTCTGAACTCCCGATCCGCGGATGGACACACGCGATTCCTGGGCGCCGGTATCCCTTTGTTGAGCAAAGACACCCGGGGAATATCCCAAGACATCCGTGATCATGGTCGACCGGCCGGTCTTATAATCATCTTGAGAAATAAGGTCCACTCCGCCGGGGATCTGTCGCAAAGTCTCTTCGGCTTTTTGTGTCGTTGCAACCGTCATAGACTCTTTTTCTCTGTTGGCCGAAACAACTACTTCCGGCAAGGTCAATTCACGGCTTTCCTCAGCATAAACGCCGGATGAAAGACAGAAAACACCCATCAAAACTAAAACAACTCTTGATAATACAAACATTTAATCCTCCTCAATTAAAACACGGGAATTAAGGCATACGATGCCCTGTACGGTTTGGAAAACGAATGAAGTTTAAGAGGATTAAACTTTGGGGATATGCTCGATGGATTTGAGGAAAGGATTGCGGTAGGCAAGAACCATCCGGCTTTCAAAAAGAGAACTGCTCAGACTGTTCTTAATAGGAAGATGCGCGGCCAGAAAATAATGTCCCGCTCCGCCGCCGGAGGCATTGGATTCTTTATTGTTCGCGGAACCATTTTTAAAATTGTATCCTTCAGCGGGATTACCTTTGACTTTCGCCTGCTGATGACTGCACAGACAGATGGCGCGCTGGCCGCCGCAGGCTGTTTTCTCCTGGGATGCTTTGATATATATACCCATCGGAATAAGCCAGACGAAAAATAAAAATGCGGTGATTGTTGCAATCAGCCTGAACATGGCTGGATTATAGCACAGTGCCCTCGTTGTCAAAACAAACTAAATAAATTAATGAAGATATGCCCGCAAGTTTATTGGTGATCGTTGATAGCGGATAGAAGACAACTATCCGCCATCAACAATCTCCCATCAACTGTCCATTCAAAGATCCGCAGACCTGCCTTCATCTTGACGGTGAAAGATTTGGTAAAGCACAGGCAGCACGATCAATGTCAGAATGGTGGACGAAAGTATCCCTCCGATCACGACGGTGGCCAGCGGTTTCTGAACCTCCGCCCCGCGTCCGGTGGCAAGGGCCATGGGGATAAACCCAAGCGAAGCGACCAGAGCCGTCATGAGAACGGGACGCAGACGCGTGAGCGCTCCCTGTGTGACCGCCAGATTCAGCGGCTGCCCTTCCTGACGCAGACGATTGATGAACGAAATCATGACCAGACCGTTGAGTACCGCAACGCCCGAAAGCGCGATGAAACCAACTCCCGCTGAAATCGACAGCGGAATGCCGCGCAGACACAACGCCGCGATGCCCCCCGTCAATGCCAGAGGGATTCCGGTAAAGACAATCAGAGCGTCTTTGACCGACCCCAATGCCATCAACAATAGCACAAAGATCATTCCGAGCGCCGCAGGCACGACGATGCTTAACCGTTTAGCGGCCGATATCATCTGTTCGAATTGCCCGCCCCAGTCCGTCCAGTAACCGGCGGGGACCTGGACCTGCTGTTCGATCAGATGCTGGGATTCCCCGACGAATGATCCGATATCACGGCCGCGGACGTTCGCTGTCACCACAATCCGGCGTTTACCATTTTCACGGCTGATTTGGTTCGGCCCCGGTGCCAATTGAAAATCCGCAACCGCTTCCAAAGGCAGATATCTCTTTCCCCCGGCTTCTGTCTGCGGCAGCGGAATCGCCATGCGTTTAAGCGCCTCCATGTCCGAACGGAGTTCTTCCGGAAGACGGACCATCACATCAAACCTTCGGTCGCCTTCGAATACCTGTCCGGCAATCTTTCCGCCGAGCGCGATCGCGATTGTTTCCTGGATGTCCGACACATTCAGGCCGTACCGCGCGGCCTCCTTGCGATTGATCTTCATCGTCAGGACCGGAAGCCCCGTCACCTGCTCGACTTTCACGTCGGAAGCGCCCTTGACCCCTTTGAGGACTTTGGCGACCTGCTGACCCGTCGTCAGAAGCACATCCATGTCATCACCGAATATTTTGACGGCGACGTCGCTGCGCACGCCCGCGATCAATTCATTAAACCGCATCTGGATCGGCTGGGTGAATTCATACGCGTTGCCGGGAATTTTCTCCAGATCTTCTTCAAGCTTTGATACCACATCCGCTTTGGACAAACTTTTGTCAGGCCATTCGCCGCGGGGCTTAAGCATGACAAACGTGTCCGCTACATTTGGCGGCATGGGATCGGTCGCAATCTCCGCGGTCCCGATCTTGCTGAAGACCAGATCGACTTCCGGATGCTCCTTGATCTTCTTCTCGACGATCTTCTGCATCTCAACCGCCTGGGTCACGCTCGTTCCCGGAATGCGCATGGCATGCAGGGCGATGTCGCCTTCATCAAGACTCGGAATAAACTCACGCCCCATGAACGTTGTTAAAACGGCCGTCAGGGCAAACAGAGCAAAAGCGCATCCGACGACAATTTTATGATGTCCCATCGCCCAGTTAAGTCTCGGCTCATAAAATTTCCGTGAACCCTTCATGAGAGAATTCTCTTCTTCCGAAACTTTTCCTGTCAAAAACAAAGCAATCCCGGCCGGAACAAAAGTCACCGAAAAGATCATCGCGCCGAACAAAGCGATCAGCACCGTCAAAGCCATCGGCAGGAACATCTTTCCTTCCACGCCAGTCAGTGTCAGAACCGGCACATACACAATCATGATAATGAGCTGACCGAAGATAATCGTCCTCTGCACTTCCTTGGAAGAAAGAAAAACAAGTTCCAACTTTTCGCCCTCGGTGAGACTTCTTTTGAGGCGATGCTGTTCTTCGGAAAAACGCCGGATGCAGTTTTCAACGATGACGACAGCGCCGTCAATGATGATGCCGAAATCAAGCGCACCCAGGCTCATCAAGTTGGCGCTTATTTTACTGCCGGCCATTCCTGAAATGGTAAACAGCATGGATAACGGAATGACCATCGCGGCGATAACGGCAGCCCGGAAATTTCCGAGAAACACAAACAGAACAATCATGACCAGCAAAGCGCCAAGAACGAGATTTTCCGTCACTGTTTCGATCGTGGCATCGACCAGAGTTGTACGGTTGTAGACCGTGCGCGCGATCACACCTTCAGGCAGTGTCTTGTTGATCTCCTTCATCCGCTCATCCACGCGCTCAGCGACCGTTCGGCTGTTTTCGCCCATCAGCATAAAGACCGTCCCGACCACAACTTCCCGGCCGTTCTCGGTCGCGGCGCCGGTGCGCAATTCTTTGCCCTCCGCCACCTGTGCGATATCCTTGATAAAAACAGGAACGCCTTCGTGATGACCGGCGATGATCTCACCGATTTCATCCATGCCTGCCACCTGTCCCGTTGATCGCACCAAATATTGTTCACCGGCACGTTCGATATATCCGCCGCCGACGTTGGCATTGTTCTTTTCCAAAGCTTCCAGAATATCCTGAAATGTCAGACCATACGCGGTTAAACGTTCCGGCTGCGGCGTCACATGGAACTGACGTTCATAACCGCCGATGGTATTGACCTCTGTGACGCCGGGCACAGTGCGCAATTGCGGTTTGATGACCCAATCCTGGATGGTTCTTAAGTCCGACAACGAATACGGAGATCCGTCGGACTTCTTTGCCTCAGGGTTGGTTTCAACTGTCCACATGTAAATCTCACCCAGGCCAGTCGCGATCGGCCCCATTGCGGGTTCAATGCCTTCAGGAAGATTGCCTTTCGCTTCCCGGATGCGCTCGTTGACCAATTGACGCGCAAAATAAATATCGGTCCCGTCTTTAAATATCACGGTGACTTGCGAGAGGCCGTAACGCGACAGTGAACGTGTTTCATCTAAATTCGGCAGACCGGCCATCACGGTCTCAACGGGAAATGAGATGCGCTGCTCGGTCTCGAGCGGTGAAAATCCCGGGGCCTCGGTGTTGATCTGCACCTGCACGTTGGTGATATCAGGCACCGCGTCGATCGGCAGACGGTGAAAATTGAACACACCCAGCACAACCACCGCGAGCGCCATCATGAGAATGAATACTCTGTGAACAATCGAAAATCGGATCAGTTTCTCAAGCATTGGAACCTTCCTTAAAAATATCAGTGGGCGTGATCATGCCCCATTTCGTCTTCCATCATTTTGGATTTGAGAATGAATGCCCCTTCAACAACAATTTCATCATGATCGCAAATCCCTTCTTCGATCGAAGTAAAACCGTTCGTTTGGGCACCGATCTTAACTTCCTGGGGAACAAAACCTTTATCTGTCTTCATAAAGACAACGGTTTTATTTTCCACCGTCTGAACGGCAGCCGCCGGAACAGTGATACCGCCGCCTTCACTTAAAATTTCGCCGCGCACGGACATTCCAAGTTTCAACGCGTCATTCGTATTATCGACGACGGCCCTGATCTTGACCGTGTAGGTCGTTTCATCAACTCTCGGCGATATGAACACAATCTCTGCTTTAAACGACTTGTCCGGATGGGTCAACGGATACACCAGCATCTTCTGTCCCAACTTGACGGAGGCGATGTCCTTTTCATAAATATCGAAATTGGCCGGTAGCTTGTTTAAATCGGCGATTGCATAGATAGCGGACGTCTCATCGACATCCTCGCCTTTTTTAACAAACTCAGAAATGACGGTGCCGTTTATGGGCGCTTTGATGTCGCCTTTTGCTCCGTTAGAATCAAGCACGACGGTACAAAGCACTTCTCCCTGCTTGACGCGGCTCCCGAGTGCGGCGCGGCACTCCTCGACCGTCGCGGATTCCGGCGAGGTCACATACTTGACCTCTTCCACATCCTGCGCGATGCGTCCGCTCACTGAAACCTTGGATGCGACCTCGGACAAACCGGCCCGGGCTGTTTTGATGCCTCCTAATTCCTGCGACTCTTCGGACAACTGGATGGGACCGTCCTCATGGTTGTGATGATCACCGTGTTCTTCATCCCCGTCATGTCCGCCGTCCTCATGTTGATGACCATGCTCTTTCTCGTTGTTCCCGCCATGATCGTGATGATCTGCGGCCATGGCCATAGGCACCGACAGAAAAAGGAGTGAAATGATTCCATTCACAATAAACCTATTCATTGAAAAAATCCTCCTGCCTTAATGAGACGTAGATAGATGCTTCCAGCGCGCTCATGCTCCGGCTTAATTCAAACAATCCTTCAAAATATTTTACCTTGGCAGCGGCTGCTGTTCTCACCTGGTCCAGATAATTCAGAAAATCGATCTTGCCCTCGCTGTAACGCAAATTGGCAAGACGAAAGAGTTCATTCGCTTCATCCAAAGATTTCTTTGAAAGCT
>JAGNTT010000211.1 GCA_017987425.1 Candidatus Omnitrophota bacterium | reverse complement strand
CATGGGGAGCATCAAAGGATTTATCGGAACGATCCGTAACGGCCTCACGTCCATCGGACCTCTGCCAATCGCGTTGGCTCTGGATGCCGGTGTGAGCATTCATGCCGTGCTTCGCTGGATTGCCTTGGCGATTTTTCTGATGGCGGTTCTGCCGCTGATCGTGTGGCGGATGGATGAGAGTGGGAGATAGGTGATGGCTGATAGCAGATAGTAGAAATGAAAAAGTTGAAGGAATTTTACATTTTTCAATCTACCATCGCCTATCAACCATCTCCCTTAGTTATTTTTTCAAACAAGACCAACGTCTCCAAATGCCGCGTGCGGGGAAAGAAATCAAGCGGATGGACTTCTCTAATGGTCCAGCGGTCTTGTAAGTTCTTGCAGTTATCGAGCAGCGATTGAGGATTGCAGGAAAGATAAATCAGGTGGTTGACGTTTTGAAGAGCATTAAGCATCGCAACCGTCGCGTCACTTAAACCGGCGCGCGGCGGATCAACCATCACAATATTGCGCGATTGAGCCATGGTTTCGAGCATCGGCGGGAGAACAATCTCTACTTTCCCGTCGTGAACAAAAAAGTTTTTAAAATCATGGTACGCCGCGTTGTGGCGGGCCACTTTCAAAGACGCGCCGACTTCTTCGATTAAGATGACTTTTCCAACTAAATCCTGCACACAAATCCCGAAAAGCCCGACGCCGCCATACAGATCATAAAAAACAGCCTCGGGATCCCACACAGGCAGCGCGCGAAGCCGTTTCATCAATTCCGGAAGAATGTAAAGATTTGCCTGAAAGAACGTGTCGAGCGAATAATAAATCCTTTTGCCGAGAATCTCCGTCCATAAATAATCCTGCGGTTGAAGTTCAAGCGAACGCCGCCCGATCCCTCCCCAGAAAATGCGGCCGTCATCACCCGTGCGGACCACGATATTCGCCTGCTTATGCTTGGCAGTCACTTTGGTCTTGGCCTGCTCTTTTACAGCCGGGATCGCATCCGAGATTTCACGCCGGGCAATGGGACAGGCATCAATGGGAATAAGCCGATGGCGTTCTTTGGGGGAAAACCCGATGAAGATTTCTTTGGATTTGGTGTGGATAAGTTTTAAATCGAGCCGGTTGCGGTAATGATACTCCTGAGGCGAGGCCAGAATCGGACGGAAAACATCGTCGGGAAGCCCAAGACCGGCCTTAAACAGTGAGACCATATAACTTTCTTTGACGCGTAATTCATCCGCATAAGAAATATCCTGGAGCTGACATCCTCCGCAATCGTTGAATACAGGGCACAGCGCCGGCATTCTCGGCAGCCCTTCCAGATTATAAATATCCATAACTTCTTACTTATTATTTTCCAAGTGAAAACGATTTCACCATCGAATCGAGTGTGCCGCGGTGTTTGTCATAATAGAGTGTTTCTGCCGCGTAAGTGATGACATATGCCCTGCCGTCTTTAAAGAACCAGACAAAACGAAGTGTAAGCAGCGGGAACTGGGTGCCGCGCATTTCATAATTGTAAGCGGAAAAACCGTTAAACACAAAAGGCTCCGACTTGACGACTTCGACGCCCTTCTCGAAAACCGCCTCCATCTGCCCCGCCGCTATTCTGGAGAATTTCTCGAGGGTCATATCCGGCGCAACATCCTGTACTGAAATATTGAGATTCTCGCTGAACGTGTCGAGTTCATTATCTTTCGGCGCAAAGAAAGTAACAAGAGCGCCGGCAATATCTCTTTTGACTGCCCAGGACTTAGGATATTTGATGCTGATTTTATAGTACTCGTCATGGAACTCGGTGAACCTGCTTATTTGAATAAAATAAGCGATGACAGCTCCCAAAAGCAATGTCACCAGAGCTACATTCACGCCGATCCAGACGACCTTTTTCATATCAACAGTTGGTTTGTTTTCCTGCGCCTGTTCCATTTCAACCTCTTTTAGTTATAAAATTTCTTCCCTTCACGTTTGAGGCGAAGAATGTATTCACACGGTTTAAACCGCCCGTCTTTAAAATCTTCTTCTAACTCGTCGAGAATATCCACTATATTGTCTATCCCCTGGTTATCAGCATAACGCAAAAGCCCGCCGTGGAAAGGCGGAAATCCCGTGCCCATGATCATACCGATATCGACAACGTCCGGACTTTCGATGACACCTTCCTCGAGGCAGCGCGCGGCCTCGTTAATCATAATGAGAAGCATACGGTTCAAGGCATCGTCCCGTTTAAAGATGCCGCCTTCACGTTCGATCATGTCCTGGACTTCTCGGTTGAGCACACGCTTGGCACCATGAACATAAAAACCTTTGCCGGATTTTTTCCCCAAAAGCTTCTTGTCATAGATCTTGTTAAATATTTCGACCGGTTTATACCGCGAGCCAAGGCCCGACTCAAGGATATGCAGAACCTTGACGCCGACGTCCAGCCCAACCTCATCGGAAAGAGTAAACGGCCCCATGGGCATACCGAACCGCACCATCAGACCATCGATATCATCGATGCGCATACCTTCTTCAAAAAGCCTTCCGGCTTCATTGATGTACCCCAGAAGAATGCGGTTAACAAGAAATCCAGGAGTGTCCTTGACCACGATCGGCGTTTTGCCGAGTTTCCTTGCAAACTCGAGAGTTGAAACTATAGTCGCGTCGGAACAGTGCTTGGTCGTGATGATTTCGATCAATGGCATGCGGTGAACCGGATTGAAGAAATGAAAACCGATGACCCGAGACGGGTTCTTAGTCGCCTCGGCCATTTGGGT
>JAGNTT010000057.1 GCA_017987425.1 Candidatus Omnitrophota bacterium | reverse complement strand
TAAAACTTTATCCAAATTTAACTTACCAAAAGGCCCTACCGTGAATATTAATTACAAACAGCCTCAATTCGAACTTTTTCCGGGAAATTCCACTGTAGGTGATGATGCCAGGAGACCGAGGTTGTTTTTGGCCAACCTGACCCTGACAATAGAAAATCTTGTGGTTTTGACCATTTTATGTATAATGCTTGCGGTTTTTGCGTATTCCCTGGGGGTTGAGCGGGGTAAGCATGTCATGTCTACCCAGTTCAAAGAAAAGCTTCAGGCTGCGTCATTAGTGGCCGAAACCCCTGCGGTTGTTGCGCAAGCTGCGGTTACCCCGGTTAGGAACGTAGAACAGCCTATTACTGCCGCAGTTGCAAGTGTTCCTGTACAGGCGGCTTCGCAGGTTCCAGCAGCCGTGGTTGAACAGAAACCCCAGATGGTGGTGGCCCCTGATTTTAAGTACACGGTTCAGGTGGCTTCTTACGCGGATGAAAAGTTTGCCCGCAGAGTCGCCGATGATTTAGGCAAAAAGGGGTTTGAAACGATTGTCATGCAAAAAGGCAAATATGCCATCCTTTGTGTGGGCAAGTTCAACCGGAAGAACGAAGCGGTGGCCATGACCGCCAAGTTGAAATCAAAATATAAGGATTGTTTAGTAAGGAGTATGTGATATGTCGTTGCACCCATCATTGAAGATCGACAAAGCAAGTTCCACCCAGCGTACTGTGTTTTCCCGTATCGAACGCATCAAAGAGTTGATGAAAAAAGGTTTGTGGACGGATTCATCCAACGTGACGGCCTTACCGAAAACAAAGATCGTCCGTATCAAGGCTAAGAAGAAAACGGCTGAAGCCGCACCCGCTGAAGGCGCTGCCGCACCCGCCGCTGGAGCTGCGAAACCTGCTGCTGGAGCCGCCGCGAAACCCGCTGCAAAAAAATAGTTTCATCCGTCGTTCTCATGAACTACCGAATCTTAGTTTTAGCATTGATGCTCTTTTGTCCGTCTGTCACAGGATGGGCAAAAGAGCATTTTCCTTTTACCGGGGAAGTCTCGACCGATAAAGTCAGCGTTCGCGCCGGCCAGAACGTTAACTTCGAACGGGTCGATATCTTAAAAGAAGGCACCAAGGTTATCGTTCATGACGAGCAGTATGGATGGTATAAAATTCAGCTGCCTTCCACGGCGAAAGTCTATATTCGTCTTGATTATGTTGCGGTCGAAAACGATGAGACCGGGAGAATCTCTGGTAATCGTGTGAATGTCCGCGCAGGACGCGGGGTTAATTTTTCCCCGCTGGGTCAGCTGGAAAAGGATCAATACATCCATATTGTGAGTAAGATCGACGACTGGTTTCAGATTGCTCCGGTCGAGGGAATGTATGGATGGGTGAGCAAAGATTACGTAACATTCAAGTCCGAAACACTGCCATCGTTGGCGAGTCTGGGGCTTGCCCCTGTAGTCGCGCCTTCGTCTGCTTTAGCGGCGGTTGCTGCTGCAACAGGAACCTCACCTGAGGAAGGCGAACTTAAAGTATCGTCCACGTCGGTATCTGTAAGCGGTCTGATAGAAGCAATTGCCACGCCAGTTATGCTTAGCAATACCAGATATCAGTTGAAAACAGATGACGGCAAAATTTATTATTTGAAAATCCAGCCTGAGCTGATAGGAAGTTTCTCCAACGAGTACGTGCACATTGAAGGCAATCCCGTAGCCAATGTGGCATCCCTGTCCAATCCCGTTGTTGCGGTCAAAAAGTTCCAACTGATTTTATAATGATCGAAATTATTCTTGTGATTGCCTTTGCTCTGGGGCCGGCGATTATACTCCACGAGTATGCCCATGGTTGGGCGGCCAATCTTTTGGGTGACCCGACCGCAAAACTTGCCGGGCGCCTGACGCTTAATCCTATTAAACATATCGACCCTGTGGGGAGTATTCTTCTTCCTGGATCGTTTTTGCTTGCTTATTTTATGGGCTGGACGCAGTCGCTTTTTCTTTTCGGCTGGGCCAAGCCGGTCCCCGTTAACTTCATGCGTCTGAAAAGTCCGAGGCGTGATATGATGATCGTCGCTGCGGCGGGGCCATTGACCAATATTTTTTTGGCTTTAGCCGGAGCGCAGATCTTTCGCGCTGGTTTACTTTCGGGTATCCTGGAAAATATTCTGATCTGGGCAATTGAATTGAATCTGGTGCTTGCCGTTTTTAACATGATTCCCATCCCTCCTCTGGACGGTTCAAGAATTGTGTCGGGCTTCTTGCCTGCGCGCATGGCTTATGCGTATAATCAGCTGGAACGTTATGGGATCGTCATCGTTCTGGTCTTATTGCAAGTGGGGCTTTTCCGTTTTATCCATCCTATCGTCGATGCTTTGATGGCTATATTGGGAGTGAACATATGAGTGTCGTCCAGGTGAGTTTAAAGGAACGCAGTTATCCGATCGTCATCGGAAATAAAATTCTGGCGCGATTGCCTAAGACCTTAAAGTCTTTGGGGCTTGGGCCGGATGCCGTCATCATCAGCGACCGCACGGTTGAAAAAATTCATGCCGAGCAGGTGTCCGCGTCTTTGAAGAGCAAAGGCTTTACCGTTAAGGTGTTTTCAGTTGCCGCGGGTGAGCCCAGCAAATCCGCAGACGTTGCGATGAAGCTTGTCGAAGAGATTGCGCGTTATGACGTGGACCGCAAGATTTTTATTGTCGCTTTGGGCGGCGGCGTCATCGGTGATCTGGCCGGTTTTGTGGCCGCTGTTTACAAGAGGGGGATCCCTTATATCCAAATGCCGACGACCCTGCTTGCTCAGATTGATTCCGCCATCGGCGGGAAGGTGGGTATCGACCTCACAGTCGGGAAAAATCTGGCCGGCGCCTTCTATCAGCCGAAGCTTGTCTTTAGCGATGTGAATTTTCTCACGACCCTCGACCAGCGTCAGATTAAAAACGGCCTTGCCGAAGCGGTCAAGTACGGCGTCATCATCGACCGCGCGTTGTTTGCTTATCTGGAAAAGAATTACGCGAAATTTTTGTCACTCGACCGCACTGTCCTCACGAAAGTCGTTGAGGCGTGTTCCCGCATCAAGGCCACGGTTGTCTCGAAGGATGAGCGGGAGACCAAAGGTCTTCGCATGATCCTCAATTTCGGTCACACGCTCGGGCATGCCCTCGAGAATGCGGGAGGATATGACCGTTATCATCACGGGGAAGCCGTAGCTTTGGGGATGCGCATGGCCGCGCACATTTCGTGCCGTAAGGGAATGTTTAAAGTATCCGACGAGAAACGGATGAATGATTTATTGTCTTTGATCGGACTGCCCGAGAACTTTACGGGTGTGTCGCAGGGTAAAATTCTGGATGCGATGCGCCATGACAAGAAATTTGTGGGTGGGAAGAACCGTTTTGTTTTGGCTCGCCGGATCGGAAGTGTCGCTGTGATTCAGGGTATTTCAATGGATCTGATTGAAGAGGCGCTCCGTAAATATCACACCTGAGTTTATTGCCCCATCACTTTGATGAATCTTTCAGAGCCATTTTCTAAAACCGTAATGCCTTTAGATGTGATTTTGAGAATTTTGACCCCGTCGACTTCATTGCCTTCTTCGTAAACCTGCCCGTCGATTAAAACCAGATTTTCTGCTCCGTGAGTCATGACGCCGTTGACGATGATGCGGCTGGAGGGAGTTCCCCCGGATTTGGTTATCGCTGCCGCGGGCCCTGTCAGGTTCTGAATAATTTTCTGTATGGGTTCGACTTTCTTTTCAGGTTCAGCCGCGGCTATGGCTTCAGCGGGAGTCTGAGGTTTGATCTTTTGTGTTTTAGGCAGGCTGATGCTGATATTTTTGGGAAGTTTGGCCAAGAGCATTCCCATGACCGACTGTTTGTTGACGACGGGTGCAAAGAGAGCGGTCAACAAACACAGAATTCCAAGGATAATCACAAGTCGTGATCCTTTGGGCTTTTGCACCGACGGTTCGGCGGCCGACTGTGAAACCTGGACGGAAGTTTCAGGAACTGGTTGAAAGCCGGCCTGCTGGGCGGCGGTTAGTTCGGTCGGCTGTTGTTGAACGGCGGTCTGTTCGCTGCTTGGTTTGGCATGAGGATGGGTATGAGAGATTTGATTCTGAAGTTTCTTGAGTGCCTCGTTGATGATACTCATGTCGTCGTGACCTCCCGTGCCGCTTGATGGATGATTGCGTCGTCGATGATGAATGTGTCTTTTACGAAACCCGCCAAAAGCGCACGATCACAAATCACGTTGATCAGGCGTGGGACTCCTTTGGAATGCCGGTATACAGCTTCGAAAGCCTCTTCTGTAAAATGGATTTTACTTAAAGAACCGGCTGTTTTCAAGCGATGTTGGATATAATTTTTCACGTCTTCTGTCAGCAGCGGAGTGATGTGATAGCGGACACTGACGCGCTGATTTAGCTGACGCAGTTCGGGCAGTTTAAGTTTGTCGAAAAGTTCAGGCTGGCCGACTAAAAGGATCTGCAGCAGTTTATGCTTCTCTGTTTCGAGATTGGAGAGGAGTCTGATCTGTTCAAGCTGATGGACGTCGAGGTTCTGCGCCTCGTCGATGATGATGGCCACATTATTGCCCTGGCTCGACTGTTCAAGAAGAAACGCATTGAGGCTTTCGATCAGTTCGAGCTTGTCGGATGTTTTATGATTGGCAATGCCGAGATCGCGCAGAATGAGCTGAAGCAGCTGGACGTCGGAAAAACAGGGATTGAATATGAAGGCCGTTTTGACCTGCTGGTCCAGACGGTTCAACAACGCCCGGCATAGCGTGGTCTTACCGGTTCCGATTTCACCCGTCATGACCACGATACCTTTGCGGGCGAGGATGCCGTAAAGAATATTCGAAAATGCCTCTTCGTGTATGGAGCTTCCGAAGAAGAACGACGGATCGGAAGTGATATTAAACGGGATTTCTTTGAGATTATAAAAATTTGTATACATGGCTCGGATTATAGCACGGGCATTTCATCAAAGAAAGCGCGTTGATGGCTGTTTCGAGATTCTCAAAAATAATAATTGCAATCCACACAAATGAATGGTAAGTTGTAACCCATGAGCGAAAACACTACCCTTACCCAAAAGCAAAAAGATGTTTTAAAGTTCATCTACACCGAAGTCCGTACCAGAAATATCGCCCCGACAATTCGCGAAATCGCCAGCCATTTCGGTTTTTCTTCCACCGGAACGGTGCGCGATTATCTAAGAGCCTTGACCACCAAAGGTTATATCAAGGTGGCGGAAGGCAAATCGCGCGCTATAGAGCTGATCCGTGAGGCCATGTGCCAGCTGCCTGTTCTGGGCCGCGTGCAGGCGGGAAATCCTGTTTACGCCGTTGAAGACCTCATGGGATATTTAAATCTTGATAAAATCATCTTTCCCGAACAGGACGTCTTTGCCCTGCGCGTTAAAGGGGACAGCATGATCGAGGCAGGCATCATGGCGGATGATTTTGCCGTCATCAAACGCCAGGATTTTGCCAAAGTCGGCGATATTGTGGTGGCCATGATCGGGGAAGAGGCGACCATCAAACGTCTCATCAAAAAAGGGGAGAAGTATTACCTCAACCCCGCCAATCCAAAGTACGACCCCATCCCGGTCACAGAGAATGTGACGATCATAGGTAAGCTGCTTAACGTGGTTCGGGAGTACTAATCCTGCCTTTTGGGCGGTCGTACAGAAATCCAAAATTATTTTGACAACCCCAGTTTAGGGGAGTAATATTGCACAATTATTGCTTAATTTCCTTTGAGGAGACTGGTTCAAAGGTCTCCTTTTATAGGGAAAGCGGGGGAACCAGCGGACCTTTGGTCCTGGGGCGAATATCAGTTGATTAGGGTGACACAGCCCGAGCCCGACAGCTAACCTCGTAAGCTTTCGCGTGGATCCACCAAAGGCGGACCTTTGGTTTTTTATTTAGGAGCTATATGTCTTTTCTAAAATGGATGAAGCAACTGGTCATTGGTAAGGCCAAAGACCCGCATGACAAAAAAGTCTTTCATCAGATGTCTCTGATCGCTTTTTTTGCCTGGGTCGGGCTTGGGGCTGACGGGCTGTCCTCTTCTTCTTACGGGCCCGAGGAAACATTTCTGGCTTTAGGCGAGCATAAATACCTGGCGATTATTGTCGCTTTATTGACCGCACTTACCGTCGTTCTTATCAGCGCCAGCTATTCCCAGATCATTGAGCTTTTTCCGACAGGCGGGGGCGGTTATCTGGTTGCCAGTAAGCTTTTAAGTCCTCAGCTGGGGATGATTTCCGGCTGCGCCCTACTTATTGATTATGTTTTAACCATCGCTATTTCCGTTGCCAGCGGTGCCGACGCTCTTTTTAGTTTCCTTCCCGGCGACTGGCATTCTCATAAAATTACGTTTGCAATATTTGGTGTCTTTGTGCTGACCATCCTTAATATGCGCGGGGTCAAGGAATCAGTCGTTCCGCTGACGCCGATCTTTATCACATTTGTTCTGACCCATTTTTTTGTAATTGTATATGCCTTGTTCGTTCATTTCGCTGATTTACCGCAGATCGCCCAGGCGAGCGTGGCGGACATTCAGAATTCCAGCAAGGAAATGGGATTCTTTGGTTTGTTATTCATTATTCTCCGGGCCTACAGCTTGGGCGCCGGGACTTACACTGGTATTGAGGCAGTCAGTAACGGTTTGCCCATTTTGCGTGAACCCAGGGTTGAGACGGGCAAGCGGACCATGACCTACATGTCGATTTCTTTGGCGTTCACTGTCGCCGGTTTGATTTTGGCCTATCTTTTGTTCGGTGTTGAGCATCAGGATGGCAAGACTTTAAACGCGGTATTGTTTTCTTCGATCACGCAATCGTGGCCGGAGCCTTGGGGGCAGACGTTTATCTGGGTCACGTTGACCTCGGAGGCGCTTATTCTTTTTGTCGCGGCCCAGGCCGGTTTCTTAGGCGGTCCGGGTGTTTTGGCGAACATGGCGATCGACCGCTGGTTCCCATCAAGATTTTCAAGCTTGAGCGACCGGCTTGTCACTCAGGACGGTGTTCTTTTGATGGGTACGGCGGCGCTCGTGACGGTTGCGCTGACCCACGGTTCCGTCCATCTCTTGGTCGTTCTGTATAGTATTAATGTATTTATTACATTTTGTCTTTCTCAGGCCGGCATGGTGCGTCATTGGTGGCAGGTAAGAAAAGAAGAGCGTCAGTGGTCTAAAAAAATTATTGTGAGCGGAACCGGTTTGTTTTTGACTTCGTTTATTTTGATTTCGGTCGTTATTTTGAAATTTCATGACGGCGGATGGATTACTCTGATCATTACCGGATTGCTGGTTGCCCTCGCTGTTTCCATCAAGCGTCACTACAACCGTACGTTTGCCATGCTCAACCGTCTCGATGATCTCGTGCATGCGGCCGCATTCAATCCGAAGGAACAGCCGCGCAAGTCCGTGCCGTTTGATCCGAAGGCCAAGACGGCCGTCGTTCTGGTGAATGCTTTCAACGGACTCGGTTTGCACACGGTTATGGGGGTTGTGCGTTATTTCGGCAAAGAGTTCAAGAATTTCATTTTTATCCAGGTCGGCGTGATCGATGCGGGGAACTTCAAGGGGATCCAGGAAATCGAGCGTTTGAAAGCTTCCGTCCAGGTCAGTCTTGATAAGTACGTTTGTTTCATGAACCGCAACGGCTGTTTTGCCGAAGGGTTTTCTTCCGAAGGCACCGACATTGCCGGCGAAATCGAACGCCTGGCCCATCAGGTGAGTGAACGTTATCCGGGTGCCGTTTTCTTCGGCGGTCAGCTTGTATTCCCGCAGGACACGTTTGCAACGCGCTGGCTGCACAACTACACGGTTTTTTCCATCCAGAGACGGTTGTATCAAAGCGGCGTACCCTTTATGATCCTGCCCATCCGCGTGTAGCTTCGGATTCTCTGAATAAGGGATGCAGTTTTTTCTGAAAGAGGTGGATAGACCGGTCATTTTACGATAGTGTAGAGACCGGTATTATCTGTCAAACATCTTACGCAACCCGTCGTCATTGTGCCTTAATTCCATGATTGTTAAGACCGAAGCAATCGTCCTAAAAAGTTTTGATTTCCGCGAAACCAGCAGGATCGTCACGTTTTATTCCCGCGAGTACGGCAAGGTCAAAGGTCTCTTGAAAGGAATTCGCAAGGATCCGCGCAAGTTCGGCAGCAGCGTAGACCGATTTTCCGTCAATGATATTGTGTTTTATCAATACCGGAACTCCGATATCCATCTGGTCAGCCAGTGCGATATGAAAGAGTATTACATGCCGATCCGTCAGGATTTCAAGAAAATGACGGCTGCGAGCTACATTCTGGAACTAGTCGACGCCATCATGCCGGTAGAACAGAAGAACGAAGATATTTATAAACTGATCCTTCAGTATTTCTCAAGTTTGCAGACGGACGCGGATATCAGTAAGCTCGTGCATATTTTTCAGATCAAAACACTTTTATATTCCGGTTTTCGTCCGCATCTGGACACTTGCGTTAAATGTCAGAAGCAGGTGCGGGGACAGACGCGTTTTAGCATGCAGTTGGGCGGGCTTGTATGCGATGTGTGCCGTCCGTCTGGTGGAGATGTTGCCTCGGTGTCCAGGGGGACGGTTGCCTCCATACTTCATATCGAACAGAGCGAATGGGCCAAGAGTTTAAAACTCGGGCTTTCAGCGATGATTAAAAAGGAACTCAAATTCGTCCTTAATAATTTTCTGGTGTTTCATCTTGAGAAAAATCTCCGTTCCGCCAAATACGTTCAGGCTTGATTTCCTATGCGAACCGTTAGAATTACAGATCTGATCACTAAAAGTTTTGACCATACCAAGCGCGTTCTTTTTCAGCCGTTTGCGTTCAAGAAATGGCTGAGACTTTTGTTCATCGCCATGTTGGCCGGGGCCATTTCAGGCGGGGGGCTGGGGGGAAGTTGGGATAATGATTCCGACGAGGATGCGGACGTATCACTCGAGACCAAGAATGCCGTCAATCAGGAGGTCCAGGCAGGTACACCGTCCGCTGGTGAGGCTTCGACGGAAAAGACAACGAAGTGGAAAGAAAGTTGGAAGGTGGCGTCCGCCAAAGTTAAACCTTATTTGGCCTCATTTCCGCCGGGTACTCTTTTGGGAGTCGGTTTGTTCATTCTGTTGCTTATCACCGGACTGATTCTTTTGTTCACATGGCTGAGCGCGCGGTTTAAATTCGTTTGGCTTCACGCGATCATACACAATGACGCGGCGATTTCGGCGCCGTTTAGGGAATACCGCAAACAGGGCGACTCAATTTTTAAAGTGTCGCTGGTGGCCGGTCTTCTCTTTTTGGTTCTTACAGGAGCAGTGGTTTTCTGGGTTTACGGCACGATCGTCGCCGTAGGATCTTTAAAGAACGGTATTGCGAACATGGCCACAGCCGGATTGAGTTTGACGGTAGCAGCGGTCATCTTTCTTGCCGCCGTTGTTGCCCTTTGTGTCTGGAATATTTTTGTGGAGCATTTTGTGGCGCCGGTCATGATGCTCGATAAGTCGACGTATCTTCCATCCTGGGAAAGGTTTTCCGGGATCTATAAAAAAAATAGAGGTGAATTCTGGCTGTATCTTCTTGTGATTCTGGGCATTGGGGTCGTTTGCTCCATCATCGAAGGGATTATGTGCGTGATGCTAGGTCTTGCCGGAGTCTTTGCTGCCGGAATCTTCGGAGGCATAGGCTATCTGATATTTGCCGTATTATTAAAAGCCAAGATTTTGTTTATCGGATTCGCGGTCGGAGCGGGAATTCCGTTATTGATTGTTTTTGTGTTTGGTATCTTTTCGATCTTCCTTCCGTTCGCAGTATTCTTCCGAAGTTTTGCGTTGTATTTCCTTTCGAGCCTGAATGAGGGATATGTGCCGCTGGCCCTCAGTGAAGTGGAGGTAAAGCCATGAAAAAAATTTTCTTCATCTTATTGAGTTTTATGCTACTGGCCGGACCGGTTCAGGCTGAAGAGATTGTATTAAAAAGCGGATTGACCATTCAGGGGCAAATTTTTGAACGGACCGAAGAATGGATCAAGGTCAAAGCAAGCGGTGTAGATATGTTGTACTATCTTAATGAAATCACTTCAATTGATGGAAACGCCGTTGGGGTTTCCGATTCTCCTGCCAAGCTGGCCGCTCAGCCTTCCGTATCCGGTCA
>JAGNTT010000056.1 GCA_017987425.1 Candidatus Omnitrophota bacterium | reverse complement strand
TTCTGCGGGCTAATAAACTTTCCGCCGGGCTCGACCGCTGCGACACGGTCAGCATCACCGTCGAGAACGAGGCCCAGATCCCACTTTTCTTTTTTCATACGGCCGATCAGCTGCTGAAGATATTCAGCAACCGGCTCAGGCTTTCCCCCTTCAAAAGAAGGATTGACGTCCGTACGGATCATTTCAAGCCGGATCTTGGTGCCTTTCAGAATCTGTCCCATCAGATCGCGTCCGCTTCCGTGCATCACGTCCTGGATGACTTTGAAATTAGAGGCCTTGATCTTTTTAAAATCGATATAATTACGGATGAATTTCACATAATCGACTTTAAAATCATGAACAATAACCTCGCCGTCTTTTTTGGCCTGTGCGATATTATTTTGCTTAATGTCCGTCTTATGAAGATACGATTCGACGACATCCGTGATGTCTTTTCCGGCGGCGCCGCCCTGAGCGGTCTTGATTTTGATGCCGTTGAATTTACCCGGATTATGACTGGCGGTGATCATGATGCCGGCAACACTTCTTTTTCGTGTTACGCCGAAACTGAGCGCCGGCGTCGGAATCGAAGTATCGGAGAGATACACCTTGATATTATTGGCGGCAAAAACAGAACTCACGATTTCAGCAAATTCCTCGGATAGAAACCGGTTGTCATAACCGATGCACACGGATTTCACCCCGTCGATTTGCTGTGTATTTTGTTTAATCCATTCGGCAATGGCCTGGGAAACGATGGCGACGTTCTTGAAGGTAAATACGTCACCGATGACACCGCGCCAACCGTCGGTCCCGAATTTAATTTCTGTGCTCATGCTTCTCCTTGATGTTTACGGTTTGGTACAATTCTTTTTTATAAATATAATCCACAACCCGCTCGTGGGTCAAATACCGGATAGATCTTCCCATATGAAGCGAATGACGGATGAACGACGAGGAAATCTCCATACCAGGGATCTCCATAGCCTTATGTTTAATTTTATGACGCACCTGCGGTTTATAACCCGGTCTGTTGACGGCGACAAATGTCACCATCTTGACCAATTCATCAACGTCTTTCCAGGCGGGAAGACATTCAGCGGCATCCGCCCCGACGATAAAGAAAAATTTTGTTCCCGCGGGATAAAGCGTGCGGAAATAGCGGGCCGTATCGATACTGTAGGACTTCCCGCCTTTTTTGATTTCAAAATCCGAAACGGAAAAGAATGGATTCTTGCGGATGGCTAAACGGATCATCGCCAAACGGTCGACGGCAGGGGCCAACTCCCTTTCCGTTTTATGCGGCGGATGAGCGCACGGGACGAACACCGTTTCATCGAGCTTGAGCTCGACACCCACGGTCTGCGCCGCGATCAAATGACCGTAGTGGACAGGATTAAACGTTCCCCCGAATATGCCTATGCGTTTCACGTTCTGGTCTGCCCCTTGCCAAGAATCTCATATTTATAAGTCGTAAGACCTTCCAACGCCATAGGCCCGCGCACGTGCAGTTTATCTGTGCTGATACCGACCTCGGCGCCGAAACCGAATTCATACCCGTCGGTAAAACGTGTTGATGCGTTAACATAAACGCACGCCGAATCGACACCCCTCAGAAACTCTTCCGCTTCTTTTTTATTATCGGTCACAATCGCATCCGAATGATGTGAACCGAATGTATTGATGTGATCGACCGCCTGCTCCAGATCATCCACGACACGGACAGAAAGAATAAGATCCAGATACTCAGTCGACCAATCTTCTTCCGTTGCCTTCTTGACACCTTGCTTGATGAGTCTGCGCGTCACCGGACAGCCGCGAAGCTCGACGCCTGCCTGCTGCAATTCATGACCGAGAACAGGCAAAAAACGCGGAGCTGTATCTTTATGCACGAGCAAAGTTTCCATCGCGTTACAGACACCGGGACGCTGAATTTTGGCATTAATCGCGATCGCGTGAGCCATGTTCAAATCCGCATCTTCGCTCACATAAACATGGCAGACGCCTTTGTAATGTTTAACGACCGGGATCCTTGAATGCTCGGCGACAAAACGGATGAGCGCCTCGCCTCCGCGGGGAACAATCACATCCACATATTGGTCCAGCTTCAGCAGATGACTCACTGCGGCGCGGTCGGTCGATTCGATCAGATTGATCGCATGCTCAGGAATTTTTGTTTTCTTAAGCGCATTTTTGAGAACTTTAAAAATCGCCTTATTGGAATGGATCGCTTCTTTACCACCCTTGAGGATGGCGACGTTCCCCGACTTGAGGCAAAGCCCCACACAATCGCTTGTGACATTGGGGCGTGATTCGTAAATGATTCCGACGACGCCGAGCGGCACGCGGACTTTCTTGATGACGAGCCCGTTGGGACGCTTAATGGTTTCGAGAAGCTCACCGACAGGATCTTTTAGTTTGATTGTCTCGAGAAGTGATTGGGCCATGCCCGTGATGCTTTTTTCATTTAGCACCAGGCGGTCGACAAGCGCCTTTGCGTAATTATTATCTTTGGCAGCCTTGATATCTTTGGCGTTTTCTTTAATCAAATACGTCTGATTATCGATCAGACTTTCAGCCATGAGCTTCAGAGCGCGGTCTTTCTCCGTCGAACTCACGAGCGCGAGTTTGTAAGATACTGCTCTGGCTTCTTTGGCCATTTTGATAATTTGCTGTTCCAAATCCATAATTTATTCTTTAGAAATCACAAGATTATCTCGATGGATAACTTCTTGTTTTCCTTTTTTGTCATCGATTTTGTGCAGGTCGCTCGTCGAATAGTTTGTAATGCCCCGCGCAAACGCCACATCTTCTTGATCGCAGATAACAACCACGTCATCGGCTTTAAAATGCCCTTCAAAACGGACAATACCAGGAAGAAGCAGGCTCTTGCCGCCTTTTAGAAGCGCTGACTTGGCGCCATCATCGACTACGATCGTCCCTTTAGGCTTGGCACCGAACGCGATCCAGTGGCGGTTGGCAATTGTTTTCTTGCCGGCTTCAACAAAATACGTCCCGACATCTTCCTTTTCAACCAAACGTACCAGCACATTTTCCGTACTGCCGGATGCGATCACGCAGGGAATTTTAGCATGACCGGCGATCGCAATCGCCTCTATTTTGGTAATCATGCCGCCGCGGGCCATTTGCGCGTTGGAAGTCCCGGATGACATGGTCTTTATCTCCGGCGTAATCGCCTGAATTTCTTTGAAAATATTTTTATTTTGATCGTAGAAACCGTCGACGTCAGAAAGAATGACCAGTAGATCGGCACCCACCAGCATGCTCGCCACCAAAGCGGAAAGCTTGTCGTTATCGCCGAATTTTATTTCTTCCGTCGATATCGTGTCGTTTTCGTTGATGATCGGGATAACGCCTTGAGCCAAAATGGCATCCAGGGTGTGCCTTGCATTGGAACACCTGGCGCGATTGCTGAAGTCATCCCACGTCAAAAGGACCTGCGCGCATTTTAAACTAAATTTTTTGAAGAGTTCCCGGTAGGTGTGCATCAGGACCGTCTGTCCGATCGCGGCCCTGGCCTGCAATTCCGAAAGCTCGGAGGAACGCTTTTTCTCGCCCAGCTCGCCCATGCCAAGTGCGATAGCACCGGAAGAGACTAATACGACATCAATTCCTTTTTTTCGAACGGCATGGATCTGATCGACGAGAGAACTTAAATTCGACGTACGGACCTTGAATGCCTGGTCCGCAATCTGGCTGGAGCCCAATTTAATGACTAGTCTTTTGATCGGTCTTGGGAATTTTCTCGACATAGGATTTCCCGCAAATGCCCGACTAATTCGTCGAAGCCGGTTTGGTCCTTGGCGGAAATGGCAAAAATTTTTTCTTTGAACTTACGTTTAAATCTTTTTAAATTCGCCGCGGATTCGGGAAGGTCCATTTTATTCGCGACCACGACTTTGATTTTTTCCGAAAGGTCCCGGCTGTATTCGCTAAGTTCCTGGTTGATCTGCTTATAATCGTCTAAAGGATCACGATCTTCGCTTCCGGACATGTCGATGATATGGGCGAGGACTTTCGTACGCTCGACATGTTTGAGGAATTTAAGACCCAGACCTTTGCCCAGATGGGCACCTTCAATCAGCCCCGGGAGATCCGCAACGATAAAATCACGCTCTTCGCCTTCCCCCTTAACAATACCTAAAATGGGCTGCTTGGTCGTAAACGGATAATTGGCAATTTTGGATCTGACTTTAGAAATACCCGAGATGAGCGTGGACTTTCCGGCATTGGGAAATCCCACCAGGCCGACATCCGCAATGAGTTTCAGCTCGAGACGAATATCACGCTCTTCGCCCTTGGTCGGAGGAGTCGATACGTCACGATACGCATTACCCAGACCGCCCTGACCACCTTTGGCGACCACAAGACTTTGGCCGTGTTCCGACAAATCTCGGATCAAAAGATCCAATTCAGCATCCCAAAGAACAGTTCCGACCGGCACCTTCAATATGGCATCTTCGCCGGTCTTTCCTTTTTTCCCCTTGCTTCCGCCGTGGCCGCCTCTTCCACCCTTGTAATGCTTGTTAAAACGGTAGTCTAAAAGCGTGTGAAGGCCCCGGTCCGCGATGAATACCACATCGCCTCCATTGCCTCCATTGCCTCCGTCGGCGCGGGGATAACGCATCCAAAGATCACGGTAATGGCTATCGCATCCCTTGCCTCCGTCGCCGGCCTTAACATTGATGATCGCCTGGTCTACGAATGCCATATCTTAAAAAAAAGGGCCACACCTGTAACCGTGTGACCCTATAAACAGGTTTCACAAAAAATTATGCAGAAATATTGGTAATACTCAAAGCTGTCAGCGTCTGACGATGACCGCGCTGACGGGATGAGTCCTTGCGCTTGCGATAATGAAAAGCCAAAACTTTTTTCGTTTTGTTCTCGCCGACTACTTTGGCCGCGATCTTGATGCCTTTTACAAACGGCTGACCGATGCGAACATCATCTCCGTCGACAAATAACACAACTTCTTCCAGGTCGATGGACTTTCCGGCTTCGACATCAAGACGGTGAACATTGATCACATCACCCTGGCTTACCTGATATTGGGAATTGCCCACTTTAACTACTGCGTACATGTTCAACCTCCGTCATTATTACTTCTCTGCTTTCAGAGCTGCCTTAGATATTTTCCTGCTACTTAAAGAGAGACTATTGTACCTATGAATCGAATAATGTCAAAGGGAAAGTTGGACCTAACTCATTGACAATTAATCGATTTTAACCCTGCCACGGCCTTCGCAATAAGGGCATTTATGGAACTTGAGCGACTCAACGGTGTTCCCTGTACGGGCACGGGTCATCTCAACCAGCCCCAATGCCGAAATACGATTGACTTCAGTCTTGGCATGATCCTGGGTGAGCGCTTCTTTCAGCGCGTTTAGGACCTTACGCTTATGGTCTTCCCGGTTCATGTCGATAAAGTCGATGACGATAATGCCGCCAAGGTCACGCAGGCGAAGCTGACGCGCGATTTCAGGCGCCGCCTCAAGGTTGACCTGGAAAGCCGCCTCTTCGGGTGTCCCGCGGCTTTTAAAACGCCCGCTGTTGACGTCTACTACAATAAGCCCTTCAGTCGGTTCGATGACGACATAAGCGCCGGATTTGAGATAAACCTTCTGATCGTAAATTTTATCGAGTTCATGAGAGACATTACGTTCCTGAAAGATGGAAGCCGGCCCCTTGTGAAGCTGGATTTTGCCGACCATTTCCGTACCTATCCAGCGGCCGACGAATCCGCAGATCTCATGATAAACCGTTTCAGAATCTATGACGAGCCTGTCGACATCCTCTTTAAAAAGATTGAGAATGACCTTGCGGATTAGATCATGTTCACGGTAAATCTGCGCCGGAGCCTTCTTCGCCTTGGAAAGTTTTTTTACGTTCTCCCAAAGCATTGTAAGACTCTTCGCATCGCGCGTGATTTCGCGTTTGCCCTGTCCCATCGATGCGGTACGGACGATAAAGCCGCCCGATTTCACGAACGAACATTCTCTTAGAATCTCGCGCAGACGCTGACGTTCCTCGGGACTGTCGATTTTCTTGGAAATGCCTCCGTGCTTGTCAACCGGCATGTAGACCACGAATCGTCCGGCTAGTGTGATGTGCGTCGTCAGACGGGCGCCTTTGGCAGCAAACGGATCTTTGACAACCTGAACCAAAATTTCCTGTCCCTGTTTTAAAGACAGCGGTTCGGGTTTACGCGGCTTTTTTTCTTCTTTCTTGGCAGCAGCCGGCGCGCGTCCAAAAATTTTATCGATGATCTTGCGGGCCCCTGATACAGCAGGCTCTTCCATTTCATCAAGATCGTTTAGAAAGGGATGATCGGCATCGGTGAGATACAAAAATCCGTTGCGTTCCTGACCGATATTGACGAACGCGCCGTTGATTGAAGGAAGGATCGATTCGACCCGGCCTTTATAAATATTGCCGAGCAATGACTGCTGACGGTCGACTTCAATGTAAAAATCATCTAACTTACCATCCTGAAGGATCGCCACACGACGCTCTCCTTCAGCGATGTGAACCAAAATTTCTTTTGCCACTTTTTACCACCTCATATTACCGGTTGATACTTCACTTAACCCAATTACTTGGTACCGGAGGAGGCAGTTTTAAGTTCGGGGGTGATGATGTGCGGCGTCAAAAAAATCATTAATTCCGTTTTTTCTTTCTTCACCTCGCTCTTGCGAAATGCTTCGCCGAGCAATGGAATGTCACCCAAAAACGGAACACGCTTTTTCGTATCTGTCACCTGATCTTTGATAAGCCCGGCAATGACGAGCGTATCGCCGTCCTTGATCATGACCTTGGTCATCGCCTCTTCCGTACTCAAGCGCGGAAGCTGCGTGTTTTCGACCGTCACGAAATCAAGGATAGCCGTAATCTTCGGCTGAAGATCGATGGTCACAAATCCTGCGTTGTTGACGTGCGGAGTCACCTCAAAAATGATCCCGATGTCCTTATACTGCCAACCGGAAACCTGCAATTTAGCCTGCTGTTCGTTATATGTGTACGTCGGAATAGGATACTGGCTACCAACTACAATCCTTGCCATCTGATTGTCTAACGTAACAATCTTAGGATTGGACAAAATATTAACATTTGACCTTGTTTTTAATAGCTCCAAAACCGCGGTCAGTGTGGACGCATTTAACGTCCCGTAGGAAAAGTCCGTGGCGGATGGCGCAGGGAACGCACCGCTTAAAAATTCCGAACTAGCTCCTGCCTTAAACGGAAATACCGTCGGACTTTTGGCACCCTGGGCTGTTCCTTTAATCGTCCAGTCGATACCAAGATTCTCCGTATTGGTGAGGGTCGTCTCGACAACCTTGACTTCAATGACGACCTGCGGAGTGACGGCATCCAAGGCCTTGACAACATCTTCCATCAAATCCAAATTTCCCTGAATGTCGGTAACGATAAGGGTATTTGTTCTCTGATCAAAATTAATAGATCCCCTCGGGGTTTTCATCTTTTCAATGGAACCGATAATTTCGGAGGCCTTTCCGAAATTCAACGTGAAGGTTTCTGTCACTAGTGGTTCCTGTTCAGCCAAAACAAGCGCGTCTTCGCGGCGTTTCTTCAAATTCTCAACTGTGGTGACGCTGATGATATCGCCCTTGCGTTCATGAGCATATCCATATGTCGATAAAACAACGTCCAAAGCCTTCTGCCAGGGGACATCTTTAAGCTGAATGGTCACAAGACCCGTCACTTCGGGCCCGGCAACGATGTTGACCCCGCTGTTATATGCCAAAACCTTCAACACATTTTTAATATCCGCATCACGAAAATCAATGGATACCAAGCCGTTTTTCTTCGCAATTTCCGGAGTTTCTGGACCCGCTGCGGGCGCCGTTGTTTGGATGTCAATCACCGCACCATCCTGCGCATAAACCGCCGGGCACAGAGACACGAAAGTCAAGCCAATCCCTACAACCCACATGGCTACTTTCCTGTTCATTACTCACCTCCCTTTTTCAAATCCAGCTCAAATGTCTCATTTTCTTTGGATAAAATGACTTTTTTCGCTTCGATCTGTTGGATCTTGTACGCTCCGACCATATCTCCCACCTCAACAATAGACCCGTTGACGATAGCGGTATACGTCCCTTCACCGCTTGATAAAATCCCTTCCAAAATCATATCGGAAACAGACATGTCCTGGCCGTAACTGATCATGGCGCCGCTTGACGAAATCAGCGGCCAAAAAGGATCGCGGGCTCCGTGATCATCGTATGCGTAGCTCGCCGTCGGAAGTACGAATAAAAAGGCAAGCAAAGACAGTGTCATGCGGCTCATTTTTTGTCTTTGTCCTTCGTATTCGGTTTGGCGGGTTCGTATATAGCCGCCTTAATGGTGAATTGAATCTGATGGCGCATCGTGTCTTTGGGGTTGGCGACAACACTCATATTTCCCAAACCGTAAAAAATTCTTTCCTGTTCCAGTTGTTCGAGACAGCGACCCAGATCGTGATAGGCGCTTCGAGCCTGAATAAGAATAGGCAAGGCATAATACTCTACATCCTTTTGTTTGGCAAGCAGCACTTTCTGGTCTTTCAAAGGCATAAGCTGCTCGATCTTGATGCCGTTCGCCGTGGCAATCCGGGAAATGTCCTCCAGAATCCCGGGAACTTCCTGAGCAGAACGGATCTTGACTTTGACCTCATTGACCTGATTACGAATGCTCTCCAGCTGTTTGCGGTTCTGGTCCACACGCGCGATGTCCGTTTTCACATCGGCAAGATTGTGCTGCAATTCAGAAATCTGGGTGTTGACCTTGTTCAAAGAACCGAGCAACGGTCTCAGTAAAAGAAAATAGTTCAAAAGAAAAACCAGAAGCAAGGCACCGCCCAATATGAAGTAGTGGTACTTTGGATCCAGTTTTTTCAACCGGTCTATGATAGGGTCTATAGCACTCATTTAAGCTTTGCCAATATCGTGAAGTCCGACACTTCCAGCCCTTCGCTTTTGCGGCTCTGGATGTAATCAACTTCTATGCTTTCAAAATCATTCATAAACGAAACATCTTTTTTCATGTTACTCACAAACGCACCGACGTTAATAATCTCGCTCTGTCCTTGAGAAACGGTCGAACCTTCGATGAACAGTTGTTTATCGTTAAGTGTGACTTTACGCAGCCATACGCCTTTGGAGAGGCTGTCGCTGATGACATTCAATTTCTGCGACCAGGATGAGCTCTGCCCCTCGGTGATATCCTTCATGGATTTAACTTCTTTCTGAACTTCCTGAAGGTTTTGCTTGATGGAGTCAGTCACATTTTTATCCGGAAGAATTGCCTGCCATGTGCTTTTCACATGCTGGTATTCAATAAACTTGACGACCTTGGTCAAAAACACAAGCCCGTCGATTAAAAGCATCAATGCAATGATACCGCCGCCGATACCGACTAATACCTCTCGGGGAATATTAAAGACCCCGCCGGAGAAAAAGTCGGTCCTGCGCCTTTTACGCAATTGATCTGGTATAAGATTTATATCAATCATACTGTGTCAATGCCAATCCGACGGCGACCGCCAGCCGCGGTCCCTGCCTGATGATGGCTTCTTTATCAATGCCGGGCGCAAAGTTAACACCCGCAAAAATATCCCATTTGCGCACACGCAAATCCAAGTTCTTTTCAAACATCGTTTCAATCCCCGAAAGCATGGAACCGCCGCCCGTCAGCAACAGCTCATCGACCTGAATATTTTTTTCGGTAATAAAATAATCCAGCGAAAGACGGATTTCCGAAACCCAGTTGGCGATCGTCGACTCGCAGATATTGTAAATGTTTTCCAGCTGATCCCCCGGATGGCGCTTAAGCCCTTCAGCATCTTCGAGACTTAAACCCAACGTATTGGAAACCCTCTTGGTCATTTCCTGACTGCCTATAAATATATCGCGAGTGAAACGGGGAACGGCATCTTTTAAAATCATAAGATTACTGACCGAGTCACCGATGTCCAAAATTGCTTTTGCGCAATTCTTGCTTTTATCGTCGCTGTTTTGAGGCAGGCCACGCGACAACCTCAAATAGGCATTTGCCACCGCGATCGGATTAATTGTGACCTGCTGCGGTTCAAGGCCGGCCGCGATTAAAATTTTAATGCGCTCATCCACCATTTCTTTTTTAACAGCAGCGATAAGGACTGCCATTTTTTTGTCCTTATTCTTCGGATCTAAAATGGAACAATCGGTATAAATGGAATTTTGATCAAATGGGAAATACTTATCGACCTCAAGGGAAAAAGACTTCTTCAAATCGTCGTTAGACATGCGCGGCATGTCGACATAGCGGATCAA
>JAGNTT010000055.1 GCA_017987425.1 Candidatus Omnitrophota bacterium | reverse complement strand
GCTCATCCCGAACGAGCGCAACGAGTGAGGGATCTTTGATCCCTGGAATTTAAGTAAGTCTTTTGAATCCGCTGTGACAGACGCTTTGCTTTAAATACTTCGCCGGTTTTCCCGATTGAACAGCTCCGGTGATCACCGAAAAAACTTTATCGACTGCTTCGATATATTTTGAAACTTCTTTATCGGTATGGGCGACCGAAGAATAGAAGGCATTTGTCGCCAGAAAACCTTTCGCCAGCATTTCCTGCGTGAACAATGTCTTCAACACCAGCGGTTCTGCTACGTCAAATCCGAAATGCGCCAGCGGGTCCATTCCTCCGACGTGAATCTTGAGCCCGTGACGCTCGGCGGCCTTAAGCCACCCCTGCTTGACGGTCTTTCCGGTTTCCACCAGACGCTTCGAGGCGTTAAGCGCCTTCAACTTTTTAATCGTCGCTAGCGCCGCGGTCGGTCCGATGCGCTCCGTCCAATACGTACTGCTGATAAACGAATTCTGCGCCGCTCCCATCACATCCCCGCGCCCGATGATGGCCGCCATCGGATAACCATTGCTCATGCCCTTGGCAAAGACCGCGATGTCGGGATTGACTTTAAATTTAAGATGCGCGCCGCCCAATGTAAGCCGCCATCCGGAGGAAACCTCGTCGAAGATCAGCACGATGCCGCGCTTTTCGGTTTCGAAACGCACAGTCTCCAGAAAATCTTTATCCGGTTCAAAATTCCGGATAGGTTCCATAACTACAGCGCCGAGCTTATGTTCATGTTTCCGGATGAGCTTCAAAAATCCTTCCCTGTCGTTGTACTGAAACGGAAGAGCTGTGCCTTTAAGATTGCGCGCCACACCAGCCGGTTCAAGGCCGGGCAAAAGATGACCGTCCAGACGTTTTACTCCGGCGAGATTGGCAGAGATATACCAGTCGTGCCATCCGTGATAACCGCAGAAAAGCACCTGGCTTTTTTGGGTATATGCGCGGGCAATGCGCACCGCCACCGACATGGCTTCCCCGCCGGTGCGGGCAAAACGCGCCATGTCCGCCCACGGATGCAATCGGCATAAAAGCTCGGCCAGCTCGACTTCTTCCGGACAGTTCAGAGTCGACATTGTTCCGTCGGTGATTGCCTGTGTAACGGCGAGGTCCACATCAGCGTCGGCATAACCAAGAATGCAGGCTCCGATGCCCATGTAACTGGCATCGATCAATTCACGGCCGTTCAAATCCCAGACGCGGCAGCCCTTGGCTTTCTTGTAATACGTCGGCCACAGCCCGGGCAGATGCAGCTCGGGACGCTTGCTTAAAAGCTGTGTCCCGCCGGGAATAAGGCGTTTGGCTTTGGCATAAAGTGTTTGATTCTTATCCACCGACAGCCACCTTGTCATTCTTAAGCGATCTGGTATAACCTTCATTGCGCGCAATGCCGCCGTTGATGTTCGTCAGCTTCGGGTTCTTTTCCAAAAAGCCAAGAATATCGTTCATGCCAAAATAAGGATTACCGGAATAAAGTGTGCCAAACAACTTTGTCAGAAATACGTAATCTTTCTCTTCATCCAGCGTCCAACGGTGATGCCCCAAATTTAACGGATGCTCCATCGAAACGATTTTGAATGACCGCTTGTGACTGCGGATGTACGGCGTCACATGTTCACGCTGGGAAGCCAGTTTCGCATTTTTCCAGGCCTTGGCCAAGGCTTCAAACGAAAAGATCTCCACATCCAGTCCGTCGGGAAAAGTCTGCGTGAGCGCGTTCGAGCAATAATCCGCTTTGCTTTTAAAATAATATTCGATGACACGGTCGATGACCGCCGGATCCATCACCGGACAATCGGCGGTGATGCGCACCACATGCCGCGCACCCAGCAGACGCGCAGCCTGATAATAACGGTCGAGCACATCATCCTCGGAGCCGCACAGCACGCGTACACCCTTACGGCTCATCAGCTCGACGATCTTCAAATCCTCTTTATGGACAGTGGTGACCACGACAGCTTCATCCACGGTCTTGGCGCGGTTGACACGGTTGACCACATGCTCCAGCACCGTGATGCCGGAAAGATTGAGTAAAACTTTATTGGCCAGACGCCGCGCGCCTGTACGGGCCTGGATCAAAGCAATGACGCCGCTCATAATTTCCACCTGTACGGTAAAAGAATGTTTTCATCGTTGATGATGATGTCATTCAAATCTTCCCCGATCGCTTTGGTCTTGGCAAAAAAACGAACGTCGCTCAAATTGACCTTCAGATGATCGGTGGTGTCGACGCCGATAATCACTCGGTCAACGCTCGGATTCATCAGCGCGAAGTTCAGGCACAGAGCACTCACCGATATTCCTTCACGCACCGCCAGCTTGCGCAAGGCCGTCAGCTGCGACTGCGCCCCCACAACCGCCGACGGAAGTTTTCCGGGTTCCAGAAACGACAGGCCCTGCAGAAACACGGAACGGACATGGATTTCAACGCCCCGCTGTTTAAAAAGCGGAAGATATTTGATGAACCGGCGGTCAAAAAGACTGTAAGGAACCTGAAGAATGTCAAAGGCCGTATTGCTGTCCCATAAAACTTTAGCATCGGCCAGGTGATACAGCGAAAACCCGATTTTCTCGACGACACCTTCGGACTTGAGCGCGGTCATTTCATGCCAGACCTCGGGCTTGCGAAAGTCTTCGAACGAATGCAGAAGATATCCGTATATTTTGGACGCGCCCAGTCTCTTCAAAGAACGCATGACCGTCTCACGGACATTTGGTTTCGTCTCCGCGAACGACGGCAGTTTGGAGACCACCTTCAGCGAACGGCCGAGGCTTTTGAGCGAACGGCCGATCACTTCCTCGCTCGTGCCGTAGGCCGCGGCAGTATCGAGAATGTTAATGCCGTGCGCGATGGCATACTTGAGAATGGCTTTCGCCTCCTCATCCGTCGCGCGTCCTTTGAGATTGGCAATTCCGTAATCGAGACCGAACTGGGCCGTGCCCAGACAAATTTTATTTACGTGAGAATTCATGGTTTAAAAAACTTACAGACGTTATCAATAATTCTTTGATGCCCGTCGTCGGGAAGAAGCGGATACAACGGCAGGCTCAAACATTCCTCAAAGTATTTCTCCGCGGCCGGAAAATCGCCCGGACGGAACCCAAATTGTTCAAACATGGAAAATAAGTGCAGGGGAATGTAATTGATCTGCGTGCCTATTCCCTGTTCTCTCAAATATAGATAAAGATCATTGCGTTTTTTAGCGGGAACACGGATCACATACAGATGATAGGCCGCCGTTGTACCGGGTTTTTCATAAGGCAGATGTATTTCCTTAATCTTGGCGAATGCTTTGTTGTAACGGTCCACCATTTCGCGGCGGCGGGCGACAAAAGGATCAATCTTTTTGATTTGGGAAACTCCGAGCGCGCACTGAATATCGTTTAATCGGAAATTGAATCCGGCCTGGGGAATGTCATAAAACCACGGCTCGTCGCTGAACTTCTTCATGTAGGCAGAAACATTCTTCGAGTTTCTGACCATGCCGTGATGGCGGAACCGGATGAGCTTTTCATAAATTTTGGCGTCATTGGTCATGATCGCCCCGCCTTCGCCGGTTGTGATGTGCTTGATGGGATGAAAACTGAAAATGACCGCATCCGAATGCTGGCAGGCGCCGACCTTGAAATGCTTTTTCCCGTCGATATAAGACGCACCCAAAGCGTGCGCGGCATCTTCCACAATTTTAATGCCGTAGGGCTCGCATATGGCGCGAAGCGCCTTCATATCCATCACCGTTCCCATGAAATGGACGGGAACCACCACTTTGACTTTCTGACGGTTCTGCGGATCCTTTAAGTATTCGGCCAAACGGTCGAGATCCATGTGATAGGTCTGCTCGTTGATATCGACAAATTCCGGCTGCGCTCCGACATAAATCGCGCAGTTGGCGCTCGCGGCGAACGTCACCGGCGATGTCAGAACCTTATCGCCCTTGCCGATGCCGAGCGCAACCATGGCCAGATGCAACGCAACCGTCCCGTTGGCGACCGCAACCGCGTATTTTGCGCCCGTGTAACTGCAAAGCGAGTCCTCAAACTGTTTGAGGACCGGTCCCATCGTTAACCAATCGGAAGATAAAACAGCTTCTACTGCTTTACGATCATCCTCGTCGAGCCACTGCCGTCCGTAGGGAATCTGTTTCATATTTTCTTCATCCGTTCCTGTAGTTGTTTAAGGGTTAACCACTGGTCGTTCGTATCGCTTCGGTAGACTGACCCCTCCTTAACCTTGGGAAACTTTTTATACTTGGCATAAACATGCTCTTCCAGACCGAAGCTCGGCAGGATGACATAAACACTGTCATGAATAACCGTGCAACGTGACTCATCCTCGGAGAAAAGCGATTCGTGAAGCTTCTCGCCTGGACGAATGCCAAAGTAGCTGAATGTGCATTTGGGTTCGATGGCTTTGGCGAGATCGATGATATTCATCGACGGAATTTTCGGGATAAAGACCTCCCCGCCCTCGCACAGTTCGAGCGCCTTGAGAACGAGTCCAACGCTTTCTTCAAGAAGCATCCAGAAACGGGTCATGCGTTTATCAGTGATCGGGAACTCCTTGATGCCTCTCGACTTTAAATCCAGAAAAAACGGTATAACACTGCCGCGGGATCCCATGACGTTGCCGTAACGCACCACGCCGAATTTCACACGTCCGCCGGCATATGCATTGGCCGCGACAAAAGTCTTTTCCGCCGCTAATTTGGTCGCACCATAAAGATTGACCGGATTGACCGCTTTATCCGTCGAGAGAGCGATCACTTTTTTGACCCCGCATTCAATAGCGGCATTGATGATGTTGTCCGCTCCCATAATATTGGTCTTGACCGCTTCCATCGGGTTGTATTCCAGCGCCGGCACCTGTTTGAGCGCCGCCGAATGCACGACATAATCGACGCCGTGAAAGGCTCTAACCAGGCGTTCGCGGTCGCGCACGTCGCCCAGGAAATAACGGATCGGATATTTCTCCGGCGGAAAAACCTTCGCCATTTCGAACTGCTTGAATTCATCGCGGCTGAACACAATGATTTTCTTCAGTTTGTATTTCTGAAGTATCGTGCCGATGAATTTCTGACCGAACGATCCCGTTCCGCCGGTCACCAAAATAGTTTTTCCATTAAGCATGTGCTGTCCTCTTTTGTGTTTTATTTCGACATTTCCATGATGAGATCAACATGGTTCTTGATGTTAAGACCTTCGATCGAAACCTTTTCCTTGCCGATGAGCAGGACACCGTCGATGTTCTGGACGCCTATCTCATTAGTCTCCGACAATACGGCGTCTTTAAACCCTTGTTCGTTAAAGACCATTTCCACCAGAACACGCAGGTCATGCTCGCCGTACAGATAAAACTGGCGGTGGCCCTGGATGTAAAGGCGGTTGAGAATGGCCGCCACCCGGCTTTTGATAAGCCCGATGGCATTGATGGTGTGGAGCGTGTAGTGAACGGATTTCCGCATCTTCTCGGAGATCCCTTTAGGGGTCAGAAGATACTGGACTTTGCGTTTATTTAACTGGCTGATGCGGATCATTCCTTTGGAGACAAGCCTGCGTATGAGCATGTTGGTCTGCCCCAAAGAAAGATTGAGTTGCTGGGAGAGGTCGCGCTGATTGGAGCCGAGTCGCTTACCGATAATATTGATCAGTTCGAATTCGCGCTCGTTGAGTGGTTCTGGAGTCATAAAAGTGTTTAAGTGCGGCTCATATTAAGGAGTTGCGGAGATTGTTCAATTAATGAACATCTTAGGCTAACGCCCTGTAAAGTCAAGCAGATTCATGCCTAAAACAACGAGAGTTTGAATGTTCATTTTATGAACGTTCGGGCTCTTAAACCCCTTTGGGGGACCGGAACATCTCTTCCAGGATGCGCTTAAGACTGTAGGTCTTCTGCCACTGCGGATAATGGGATTGGAACTTTTTAAGGCTTGTGATGTACCAGATGTGGTCGGCGCTTCGGGCTTCGCCGTAACGGTATTTCAGTTTTTTGCCGGTGATTTCTTCGCACAGGCGGATGGCTTCAAGAATGGAACAGCTATTATCGCGGCCGCCGCCGATGTTGTACGCCTCCCCCGTCCGGGGCTTGCGGAAAAATACGTCAAAAGCGGTCACCAGATCGAAACTGTGAATGTTGTCCCGCACCTGTTTTCCTTTGTAACCGAAGATCGTATATTCCTGTTCGTTCGCCGCGCATTTGACAAGATATGACAAAAAACCGTGAAGTTCGGTACCGGCATGATTGGGACCAGTCAGGCATCCGGCGCGGAACACACCGGTGCGCATGCCGAAATACCGGCCGTATTCCTGAACCATGATGTCGGCGGCCAGCTTCGAAACCCCGAAAATAGAATGCTTGGAGGCATCGACCGACATGGTCTCATCGATACCGTCGTAAAAAGGATGCTTCTTGTCGATTTCCCAGCGCAGCGGCAGTTCCTGCAAAGGAAGACTGTTGGGCGTATCGCCGTAAACTTTGTTGCTGCTGCTGAAAATGAAGACCGCCTGGGAGCAATGCAGCCGCGCGAGCTCCAGAAGCTGAAGTGTCGCCGTGGCATTCACGTTGAAATCAACCAGCGGCTGGCGGGTCGCCCAGTCATGAGATGGCTGGGCCGCCGAATGGATGATGAGCTTGATCTCACGTCCGTATTTGCTGAAAATCTTCGACAGCGCCGGCGCCTGCCGGATATCAACGGCGTGATGTTCATATCCCTTGATGCGTTCCTCGAGAATTTTGCGCATTTTCTTGGTTGATGCGGATTTCCCGAAATACTGCGCGCGCATGTCATTGTCGATACCAACGATGCTCATGCCTTTTTGGGCGAAATAAAACGCGGCTTCGGAACCAACCAGACCGCAGGAACCTGTTATTAAAGCGATACCCATAATCGTATGGAAATGGATAGAGATTGAGAAATTAGTAGAAATTAACAAACAAAACGGATTGGATGCCCCTAAGCACCATCTTTAATTTCTATTAATTTCCTAATTTCCCAATTTCTAAAATCTTCATTATTTGCTACAATGCTCGTCATGCAGAAAGTCACAAACATATTTCTGACCAAACCCAAGACGTTCTCGTTTGAACTCTTTCCGCCGAAAACGCCCGAGGGACATGAGAAATTATTGCACACCATCTCCCAGTTGTGCAATCTAAAACCCGACTTCATTTCCTGCACCTACGGCGCCGGCGGAGGCAGCCGCGACAAAACAATCGACATCGTTGAACACATTGAGAAAACACACAATGTCGCGGGCGTGGCGCACCTGACGTGCGTCATGCATACCAAAGCACAGATCAAAAACATTCTCGAGGAAATCAAACGCCGCAACATCCGCAATGTTCTGGCTTTGCGCGGCGATCCGCCCAAAGAACGGCCCGACTGGAAACCGGGTGAGGACAATTTCCATTATTCCAATGAACTGGTTTCCTTTATGCGTCAGAATTTCGGTGATTATTTCGGTATTGCCGTGGCGGGTTTTCCGGAAGGACATGTGCTATCGACGGACAAAACGCAGGATGCGGTCTATCTCAAAGGAAAAGTGGATTCCGGCGCGGACTTTATCATTACCCAGCTTTTCTTCGACAATAAAGAGTATTTTGATTACGTCGCGCGGCTTCGGAAACTCGGGGTCGACAAACGCATCATTCCGGGCATCCTTCCCATCACTGATTACAACGGTCTTGTCCGTTTCTGCTCCACCTGCGGCGCTTCCGTTCCGCAAAAAGTCCACGACATTTTCAAACCCATCGCTGCCGATCCGCAAAAGACCCTGGAGGCCGGCATCAAATTCTGCGTCGAGCAATGCCGCCAGTTGTTGACCCTGGGCGCGCCGGGCATTCACTTCTATACGCTCAATAAAGTCGAGCCGGTCAGCACCATCATTAAAAGCCTTCGATAATCCTTCACAACTATTTACATCTTTTTAACAAAATTATTTCCGTCGAAACTGAAACCGTCCTGTTTAAATCCGGAAAATTCTTCGGGGTCCGTCACTGCGTGTTCGCACAGCCAGCGGACGAATTTTCCTTTGATCAATTTACCCTGATGACCTGCCGGGACAGACTTCCCGTTCTTAACGACAATAAAGTCCACTTGAATCCCGGATTCATACGAGACGGCCTTCTGGTGGGCCTGCGGCAAGAGGTCGATGACAAAACATCCCTTTAGCTTTTTGGTGATGATGGGTTTCCAATAGTTTGCGGCGTCGAGCTTTTCGATCTTGAGCTTGTAATCAGGAATGAGCTCTTTGGGAGACAACAGACCAAACAATGCGCTCACGATGCGCACATGGGCGTTGAAAAATTGTTGGGCATGGGCAGACAGCGTCGGGTAACCAATACCGCCGTAAACAACGCCGCTGTATCGGGCGATGGCCGGCAGGGTCAGTGATTCAAGCAGTTGCGCATTAACGCGTCGTGCCGACTCGAGGGCCTTTCCCTTAACGCCGTAAAATTGAGAGAGATCGCCTTTAAACTTCAGGAGCCTGTCGTAAATAGGCCGGGCGTCTTCGTTTAATTTCTTCAGAGGCTTGCCCGTACCGTCCTGTGTTTTACCTTCCGATGGCGGGATGAGAATGATGCTATTTTGCATAGATCAATTTTTTACAAAGTCATTTGTTCATCCGATCAATTGTATAATTCAAGAATGCGGCAAATGTCACCCAGGCCACATATGGAAGAAAAAGAATTCCGGCGAAGTGATCAACCGACCAGAAAACCGCGGTGGTTGCGACCACTGTGATCCACAAAAGAATGATTTCCTTGAAAGCCAGACTGATATTACGTTTTCCGAAAAAGATCGCAGACCATGCCACGTTCAAGACAAGTTGAACCGCAAAAATAAGCATCGGCCCGAACGCGTTATCTGCCGTCTCCCACACTTTCCAGGCAGCCACAGCCATCAATATATATAACAGCGTCCAGACTGGCGCGAATATCCAATTGGGCGGGTTCCAGGAAGGTTTTTTGATCGTCGGGTACCAGGTCTTCACAGAAACAAAAGTGAAACGCGAACCAATGTAACCGGCTAAGAGGCAAATGGCGATAAAAATGAATAGTGTCATATGAATCCTTCCATCTCACAGTCAAATTATCATTCTGAGCTCATCTAAGTCAAACAAAAATCCCCTTGGACTTTCCTTAAGGTCAATCACAAGGGGATTCTTTATGTTTGGACTGTTAACAGTTTACTTCTTGGTAATATAACGCAGCAGGTCGACAACACGGTTGGAATAACCCCATTCGTTGTCGTACCAGGAGACGATCTTGAAGAATCTCTTTTCGCCCTTCAGATTATTCTGGGTAGTTGCGAGAGAATCGTAGATGGAAGAACGGCTGTCATGAATGAAGTCCGTCGAGACCAGCTCTTCATTGCAATATCCCAGGATATCCTTCAAGTATGTTTCGGAAGCCTTCTTCAAAAGCGCATCGATCTCTTCGATGGATGTGTCCTTGATCGAACGGAACGTCAGATCGACCACGGAGACGTCGGCTGTCGGGATACGGAAAGACATACCGGTCAGTTTGCCTTTGGTAACAGGAAGAACTTCGCCGACCGCTTTCGCAGCACCAGTTGTTGACGGGATCGTGTTGATCGCCGCCGCGCGGCCGCCGCGCCAGTCCTTCTTGGACGGACCGTCGACGGTTTTCTGGGTGGCTGTATACGCATGGATCGTGGTCATAAGACCAGTCTCAATGCCGATGCCTTCTTTGATCAGAACATGAACGAGCGGAGCCAGACAGTTGGTGGTACAGCTCGCGTTGGAAATGATGTTATGCTTGGCGGCATCATATTCGCCTTCATTAACGCCCATGACGATGGTTTTCACATCGCCCTTGGCGGGAGCGGAGATGATGACTTTCTTGGCGCCTGCCTGAATATGACCGGCGGCCTTTTCGCTTTCCGTGAATAAACCGGTTGATTCAATAACGATATCAACCCCTAAATCTTTCCAGGGAAGTTCAGCCGGATTCTTGGTGGCGGCAACACACTTGACCTTGTGGCCGTTGACGACGATGATGTCGGCTTCCGGATTGGCCGGATTGCTCTTGGCTGTTTCGACTTTGTGCTTGAAATGTCCGTGGACGGAATCGTATCTGATCTGATAAGCGAAATACTCGGCGTCGGTGGAAACGTCCACAACAGCGACGACGTCGATTTCCTTGCCTAACAGGCCCTGATCGCAGATCGCCTGAAAGACCATGCGGCCGATGCGGCCGAACCCGTTGATACCTACCTTGATAGCCATAACTTTCTCCTTGTTCAATCGAATTGCTATGAAAACATCCTAAACGGATGGCACAAATGGC
>JAGNTT010000054.1 GCA_017987425.1 Candidatus Omnitrophota bacterium | reverse complement strand
ATGTCGGTAACGGCGACGGCACGGTTAACTCCCGCATCATTACAGATTTTGGAGCAACCGATTACTATAATCTTGTCATCAATGATCCTAACGTCACCAAAGACACCTTCCAGACCAACGGCAATTTAACGGTTGGAAATAATCTGACGCTGACCACGACAGCGCTTGACATTTCAACCAACACAAACACATTAACGACGGGTGCGATATTGACATTGGGAGGCGGTACGTTGACCGCGACCAACGGTAATATCGACGCCAACGGATCGGTCACCATCACATCGGGCACATTGACGGCGCCGGGAACGGGCAGAACATTTACGGTTGCCGGCAACTTCACGCACACCGGCGGTACATTCACACATTCATCCGGTGAGGTCGAATTCGACGACAATGGCCAGAGCACCACGTTTACCGGCGACACTACCTTCTTCGATTTTACATCCGTCACACCAGGCAAGATCATGCTTTTTGCCGCGGGCTCCACGCAGACGGTCAACGGAACCTTCAACGTGCAAGGCACTATTCCTAACAAGATATTTCTTAATTCCACCGTCGCCGGCAGCGACTGGAACATCAACTTTCCCAACGGCGGTCAGAATGTCTTCGGCGTCAATGTTCAGGATTCGAACGCATTAACGAATTCAGTTCTCGCTTTTGCCAGTACAGACAGCGGCAATAATAACAGCAACTGGATTTTCGGAAATTTCCAGATCAATGTGCCTTTCGATACGCGTACAGTCGGGCCGGTGCCCGTCATTATTGGTGTCGGTCCTGTAAGTTCAACGATTGTCATCCGCGACGGAAGCAGTAATGTGGTCGCAACCACAATCTCCGACAGCAACGGAAATTTCCGTGTCACGCTCGGTCAAGACGATGCCAGTCTTGGGACCGTGACGGTCACCTCACTGCCGGTGGGCGGGGCGACTCTGACACCGTATGTGGGTGTCATCGGCGGCGGCGGAACCAGCGTCACTGTTGTCGCAACTCCGTCGACAGCGCAGGTGCCGACAATCTTAACTCCGGCAAACAACGCCAGGTTATATACAATCATGCCGACCCTGACCGGTGAGGGGTTGTCGGGGGAGACGGTCACTATTTATGCCAGCGACGAAAATGGAAATTTGTTACTTTCCACGATCGGTACGGATACGGTAACCGGAGGCGGAACATATTCGGTGACCTCAACGACCGCATTGCCCAAAGGAGCGAACTATCTTTCTGTTGTCATCAACGGTGTTTCCAGCCCTATCAGTACATTTTTGTTAACCGATCCGTTCGGGTACGTTTTTGATTCTGTAACGAATACGGCCATTAACGGAGCTGTCGTCACCGTTTATAAGCCCGACGGCACGCTGGCCCAGCCGGGTGTCGAACTTGATGCGGCCGACGTGAACCCGTACACGACAGGCAGTGATGGTTTCTATAACTTCTTCGCGGCCAACGGCAACTATTACATGACCGTAAACGCGCCGGGTTACAGCTATCCTTCCTCATTAACATCATTTCCAGGCGGCCGTACGGTTGCCAACGGTTCCAAGGGTGAAACGTTCACCGTCGCAAATGTCATCCAGCAGATCGACCATCCCATGGACGGCAGTCCCACGCTTCTGAAGATTACCAAGGTCGCCAACAAGAACGAGGCGCGGGTGGGCGATGTGGTGACGTACACGGTTACGATCGAAAATCTTTCAGCGCTCAATAGCGTAAGCGGCACTCTGCTTAACGACAAGATCCCGCCAGGCTTTAAATATCTTGAAGACCGTGTATTGCTCGACGGTGTTCCGACTGCCGCGCCATCGGGCCAGCGTCCGCTTGTGTTTGACATCGGTTCTTTTAATCCGGGCACTACCAAAACATTGCGCTATCAGCTTGTCGTCGGTGCCGGCGTCGGATCGGGTAATTATGAGAACTCCGCTTTTGCCAAGTATTCAAACGGTCTGGTCATTTCCAACCATGCCACTGCCACCGTCAAGATCGGCATCGATCCGCTGTTCGATGCCGGTACGCTGATCGGTAAAGTTTTCTATGACTTGAACGGCAACGGTCGCCAGGACGCTCCTGAATACGACGAGCCGCAGGTTAAGACCATAACCGAAGGTCCAGTCGCCAATGTCCGTCTGGTTATGGAAGACGGTACGGTTGTGACGACCGATGCCAACGGCCAGTTCAATCTGGCCGGCATCAATCCTGGCCGCCATCTTTTGAGAGTCGATGAACGCACGCTGCCGCCCGGTTCTTATTTCACGACGGACAAAGTGGCGATTATCGATGTGACGCCGGGTATGATGATTAAGGTGAACTTCGGTATCGGCAGCGATTCCGACGAGGCGATGACCGAGGATGAGCAGTTCTTCAGCCAGAACATCACGATGTCTCAGGAGCCGGCGAAGCCCGAACCGCGTCTGAACGTCGATCTGTTTAACGGTGAATTGAGAATGTTCAACGGTGTATTGATCGAGCCCGCGGAATTCAGAATATTTCTTAATTACACGCCGTTTATCGACAGCTGGAAACTGAACGTTTATGACCGCGATACCAAGAAGCTGGTTCAATCGTTTGAAGGTACGCGTTTTGACGTTCTCAATCCGATTTACTGGGACGGACGCGCGACCGGCCAGAAGATCATTGCCCTGGATCAGAACTATTCCTACAGCGTGACTTTGACCGATGCCAACGGCAACAAGAACACATCCAAAGAAAAGCCGCTTAATATTAGAGTAATCCCTGATGAGTTCGCGCTGAAGGCTGAAAAGGAAAAAGAGAAGCCGGAAGAATATGCCAAGCGGTATCAGGAATGGCTGGATACGGCCAGTGATGTTAACATCACCGAGCTTGCGTCTATTCCTGTCGACGGAGAGACGGTCGTTATCGATCCCAAGGGAACGCAAATCCGTTCGGTTAAAATCATCAGAGATAAAAAAGTTTTTGCCGACATTCCAGTGAGCGAGGGCCGCAGGCTCACGGCCGGCGATCTGGCCAAGGGAGACGTCAACCGGAGCGTGAAACCGCTCGAGTTTATTCTGCCCAAGGGTGATTATGATGTGCAGGTCATCAGTTCAGCCGGCGGCGCTGTCCCTGCTCAAGACGAAGGGCAATTGGCAGCCGTATCCGGAGCTGGTGCTCCGTCCGTCGCTGCTGCCGGAGCCGTTCCGACAGCCGGAATCAGCAAGCATTCCAGAAAACTTAAGATCGGTGATGATTATCTTATGTTCGTTGCCATGGGTGACGGAAAAGTCGGGTACAATTTCGATCAAGGAAATGTCGAGCCCATCCAATCGACGGACGGTTTTGAAAAAGGATTTTATCAGCAGGGCAAGATGGCCTACTTCTTAAAAGGAAAGGTCAAGGGTAAATACCTTGTGACATCCAGCTTTGATTCCGAACGTCAGAAAAAGGAACTCTTCCGCACCCTCGACCGCGAAACGTATTATCCGATTTACGGAGACCAGTCATCCGCCAACTATGAAGCGACTAATACCCAGGGTCCGCTGTACTTGTTGGTGGAATGGGACAAGTCTTCCGCCATCTGGGGTAATTATGTCGTCGACTGGAAAGACACCGAATTCGCCCAGTTCTCCCGCAGTTACTACGGCGGTATGATCGATTATAAAGATGTCAGCCAGACGCCTTACGGAGATCCTCGCACCAAGATCGCGGTCTTCAACGCTCAAATCAAACAGCGTTCGGCCCACAATGAAATGCTCGGCACCGGCGGTTCACTCTATTATTTGAAGAACAAGGATCTTGTGGAAGGTTCCGACAGGGTCCGCATTGAAATCCGTGATCAGGTGACTGGTCTCGTCGTTACATCCAAGGATATGAAAGAAGGCTCCGATTACGAGATCGACTACAAACAGGGCCGAATCCTTTTCTGGCAGCCGGTCACCATGCTGGTTCAGACGGAACGCCTGATCGGCAACGGCCTCATCCAGGGTAATCCTGTTTATGTCGTCGCTGATTATGAATATTCGACCATCGATAAATTTGACGAAGCAAGTCAGGGTGCCCGCCTGGCCCAGGCTGTGACGGACAATGTTACGACAGGCGTCACGTATGTCACGGAAACCCAGCAGTCGAGAAATTATGAATTAAAGGGCGTCGATACAACGCTTCATATCAATCAGGACGCGAGGATCAAGGCAGAGTATGCCGAGACGGAATCGCAGGATACGGGAAGCTATATTTCCACCGACGGCGGTTTGTCGTACACCGAACTTTCCGTCGGCAACGCTGCCAACGGCAAAGCCTACGGCATCACCGGCGACGCGAGAATGTTTAACAGCGTCGGTCTTTCGGCTTATTACAAATGGATCCAGGACGGCTTCGCGAGTGTGGCCACATCGTCTCAACAGGGCAAGGAATTGATGGGCTTTGCCATGACATGGGATATGACGCCTGAAACGCGGATGACCGTGCGCAATGATATTCAGAAACTCATGACGAACTCCAATCTCCAGGCCGAACTGCAGGTTGGCGCCGAGAAAACAAGCACAACCGCCATGCAGATCATTCATGAGGCTGGCCGTCTGCGTTTGACCGGTGAATTACAGAACCAGCAGGTCACCAATAAAAATCAATTTGAGACAGTCGCCGAAAGCGACACAACGACCGTTGCCGGCCGCGCCGATTATGCGCTGACGCCTAAAACGGATGTGTCTCTGCAGCATGAAGCGGAGTTGAGCGGAGAAAGAGGCCAGCAGACAACGATCGGCGCTTCCACGCAGGTCACGGACAATCTCGCAGTGCGCGCCACGGAATCCGTCGGCAGCCGCGGCATCGCGACCAGCGTCGGGGCAACAGTAAACACCACAGGAAAGATTGCGGTCTCTACCGATTATACTCAGGCCAGGGACAGCAACGGCCTCAAGACCGATACGACGACTGTCGGCGCGACCACGCAATTGACAGAGAATGTCGCGCTTAATTCAACGGTCGCGCGCAGCACGTCTTCAGACGGCAAGGTTACACTTTCAACCGCTGTCGGAACGCAGGCCAAAACTAATCTGGGCGGTGAAGATGGAACGGACATCAATGTGGCCGTCGGTGTCGCCCAGTCCAATACAGGTGAATCCACCAAGACCGCGAGTGTGGGCGCGACCAAACAGGTGGATGAACAGACCGCTGTCTCAACATCCTTGGCCGTAAGTCAGGATGCCGCCAATGCCGCATCCACATCTATGAGCATCGGTGCCGCGCAGCAGAAAGATGAGAAAACAAATTCAACGGCCGTATTGAGCGTCGATCAAACTCCGGGCCTGACACCCGCCAGCACATTGACTTTATCCGACAGCCGCAAACTGAATGATGAATATGAAGCGTTAGTTGAACGTTCGATCGGAACTTCCGAAACGGAATTACGCCGCGCCAACAAGTTTGCTCTTGCCAGGGAAAGAAACGGCAGACGCCTGGAAGGTTCTCTCACTCGTCAATACGGCGACAGCCCGACGGAAATTTCGCAGTCGAATATTTTCGGACTGTCTGGCGATATCAATGACCGCTGGGCATTGTTGGGAAGTCTGCAGCGCGGTACCGTGCAGAATCACGACGGCACCAAGACCGACAGAACGGCGTTATCGACCGGCGTCGGTTACGTCAACAAAGATCTGGAGACGGGTGTCGATCTTCTCAAGAGCTCGACGAAAATCGAATTGCGTCTGGATTCCGGCAGCAGCGATCAGCAGCAGTTTGTTCTCTATAATGCCAACGAAGGCCGCATCACCGATTCCGCCATGATCTTTACAAAGGTGGAATTTGCCAGAACGGAAAATACCGACAGCAACGAGAAACTGGCCGGTTACAAAGAGATCGTTCTCGGCGCGGCGTATCGCCCTGTCACCATGGACCGGTTGAATTTCATTGCCAAATATACTTACCAGGAAAATAAATCGCCGGTTGGTCAGATCGACACGGCCACGATTGACCAGCAGCGCGCGCATATTTTCTCCGCCGATGCCATTTATGACATTAACGAACGCTGGCAGCTCGCCGAGAAATTCGCTTACCGTATTAATGAAGAGAAGGTCGTTGGTTTCGAATTCAACAAGACGCACACATGGCTGATGGTTCACCGTTTGAATTACAATGTCGACCGCAACTGGCAGGTCGGCGGTGAATACCGTAAACTCACGCAGGTTGAGGCCAAAGACAGCAAGCAGGGCTTCCTGCTTGAGGCTTCGCGGAAGATCAACGATTTTGCCAAACTCGGCGTCGGTTACAATTTCACAACATTCAACGATGACCTGACGAGTTTGAGTTACACGGCGCAGGGGCCGTTCCTTCGCGTCACCGGAAGCGCCTATGACCGCACGCCTGCCGAACGCCAGCGCGCCCGTGCCAGATGGCTCGAGGAACGTATTTCCCGCTGGGCCTGGAAAATGGTTTATAACGAACTCAAGCGTCCGGACAGCAAGATTGTGCGCGAGTTGAATCAGCTTTACGCGATGGCTGACGCCGCGGCCAAAAACGGAAATCTTGAAGAGTCCAGACAGCTCTACACTGATATTGTCATGGCGGGGCAGATGATGTTCGAAGAAGCCTCGCAATTCATCCGCGAGCAGATCGCGTTTGAGGAAAAAATGAAGCAATTGACCGTGGAAGCCGATGACGCCTTCAAGCAGGGCGAACTCGAAAAGGCCCGGAAGATGTGGCAGACCGTAGTCGATGAGGCCCAGAAAGTGCCGGGAATATAAGGCAGGACGTCTCCTAAAAATATTTGATTTCCCTATATAAATTTTTTAATACTCTTATAGAATAGAACTAATTGTTAAATACTGATGGAACCCTCGGTCGTTTAAATCATGTCGAATTTTAAAAAATTTAATTTCGTCATTGCCGCCTCTTTAGCTGGGGTGATTTTTTTCTCCGCCCAAAGCGCATTTTCCGACGAGCAAAAGTCTGATACGCCTGAAACGGAAATTGGCCCAATCTTTGTTCATCCTTCTTCCGCGATCCAACCCTTTGCGGAAATTCCTGCAATCATTGTGCGTCCATCAAACAATTTTGCGAAAAAGCCTGCGGCCGCTGTAAAGTCTGCTCCGGTGTCCAAGCCCGCTGCTAAGCCGGCTCCGCAAAAAGTTTTGGAAAGCCCTGTGGTTACAGCGCCACCCGCTCCGGTTCCGGAAAAAAAAGCAGAGGAAATTCTTGAGGGCGAAGTGCATTCTTCTTCGGCGCCACAAACCAGTTATATATACGACCTTAAATCGCTGATCGATAAATCCAAAAACAACATCAAGCGCGTCAACGAAAAGATCAAGGAACAGGCGATCTATAAAAGAAACCAGCAGCGTGAAGAAAAAGCCCGCGAATACTACGACCGCGCCATGGAGCTTTTTGATCAGGGAAAGACGGATGAAGCCCGTGAATATTTTGAGAAAAGCATCCGGATCACCGAAAACGCGGAGATGAAGGATTATATCCGTCTGAGCGAAAAACGTTTCAAGTCGCAGGCCAAGGCCATGCGTAAAGAAGAGCAGGACATTGTTAACCGTTCCATCGCGGAAGAACGCCAGCGCCAGCAGCAGGTGCGCGACGCTTACGATGAGGGCGTCACGCTGTACAAACAAAAAAAATTCAAGGCCTCGCGTGACAAGTTCATGTTCGTTGAAGAAACGATTCCCGAGTTTAAAGCGACGCGCAGTTATTTGAAAATCCTTGAACAGGACATTTTGAAACAGGACCAGAAGGATCTCGTCAAACAGAAGAAAGAGATCGCCCGCCAGCAGGGCGAAGCTGAAAGCGAACGCGTCAAAGAAAAGGATATGTGGCACAAGGAACTTGAGCTTAAGGAACGCGAACGCCACCGCAAACTGATGCAGCAGGCAGGCGCCGTCTATGCCCAGGGTGTGAAATATTACAACGAGAAAGATTTTATTGCGGCCAAGGAGAAATTCCAGGAAGTCGAATGGGTCATTCCGGATTACAAATCCACCCGCAAGTATTTAGTGAAACTGGACAAAGACATCAAGGACAAGGAACATGTCGTTGCTGTTAAAAGGGAAGAAGGGGCGGTCAAACAGGAATGGCAGGATGAGCTGGACCGCAGAAAAATAGCCGCCCAGCAGAAAAAAGAATTTGAACAGCGCAGCAATGAAGAAAAGCAAATCGCGGCCAAAGAAGCCTGGGTGCATTATCAGGCCGCAAATGAACTGATGGACCAGAAAAAATACACCGAAGCCCGCGATGAATTCCTGGCCGTCCAGAAAATATACCCGGATTTCAAGGCGACGCCGGTGCATCTGGCTCGTCTGAACAAAACATTGGGCATCATCGAGACCGCGCCGGACAAAGTGGAGGCTCAGGTCAAAGCGATTTACGTGGATGCCGTGAAATCTTATGAGCAAAAAGATTACAACGCCGCCAAGCTTAAATTCGAGCAGGTGGAATTCATGTATCCTAATTTCCAGTCCACGCACAAGTATCTGGCCAAGATCGAAAAGCAGACCCGCCAGCCCGGTGAGAAAACTGAAAACAATGGTGCGGCGGATGAAGGAAAGCCTGTTGCCGGTGTTGGTCCCGATATTGATCGTGAGGCGCGCATTGCCCTTGAACAGAAAGCCGAGCCTGTGTACACCGAGGCGCTGAAATTGTTCGAAGAGAAAAAATTTGATGAGGCATTAAAGAAATTTGAAGAGACTGAAACGATCCTGCCTAATTATAAATCGACCCGTCCGTATATTAAACGCGTCAATCATCAAATTAAGCGCGCGGAACAGCAGAGATATAAGGAAGAGCAGACACAGCAGGCGGAAGTCATCAATGTGCTGGCCAAGCAGGCGAATGTCCTCTATCAGAAGATCCTGCTTTTGGCGGATGACCGCTCCACCGCCGGCGCCCAAAAGAAGTTTGCTTTAGTCGACAGAGTTTTTGCAAATATGTCGAAGGAACAGGCCAGGCTTCTGGCTGAGATCGCCGAGGAAGAAGAAAAGCTCCGCTTGGAGGAACTTGCTTACGAGCAGGAAGTTGAGCGGTCCGAATTTACCAACGCAATCGATCCTATTTATCAAGAAGCCGTGCGTTTGTACCGCGCCCAGAAATACGACGAGGCCAAGGCTAAATTCCTCGAGGCCCAGTCCAAGATTACCGATTACCGTTCCTCCAACCGCTATCTTCTTTTGATTGATAAGCAGAATCAGCTTTTGCAGCAGACGATTAAAGATCGTGAAGAGCAGATTGCCCAGCTTCAGGCCAAGGCGGCGGAAAACGCCGAGCTTGCTGCCAAGATGCAGATCAGGGCCCAGGAAAGGGCGATGATCAATGAGCTTCTGGCCCGCGCCGAAGAAATCAATGATGAGATCCTTGCTTTGTCTAAAGACCGCAACTTTGAAGCGATCAAAGAAAAGTTTGCTGAACTCGAGAAGATCGTTGATAACCTTTTGACAATCCGGACAACGATTGCCGAGAGGGAAAATCCGAAGCTAGTGCCCGCGCCCCGTAAGGAAAAACTTCCTCAGGTTAAAGAAGAGGCGGCGAAGGTAGATACGCCCGTTCCTGCTGAAGTTCCGGCAGATAAACCCGCTGAAGTTAAAGTAGAGAAAAAAGAAGAGCCCAAAGAAGCGGCACCAAAAGATGTGACATCCTCCAAAGATAAACAAGAAAGTGAAAAAGTGAAACGCGCGAAGGCCGAAGCGAAACGTGTTGAAGCCGAGAAGGTGCTGGCCGAACGCCGTAAAGTCGAACGTGAAGAGGCCAATCAGCGGAATAAACTGCGTCAGATCGAAAAGCAGGATAAGGACAGTTATCGTCAGGCCAAAGCGGCATTTAACAGCAAGAACTATCCCGATGCCAGAGCCCGTTTTATCCGTTTGGAACAAAGTCCCAAATATGCCGAAACTGCCCGCGGTTATATAGAGAAGATCGATCATCTCGCGCTTGAGAAAAAGAATGAAGAGATCGAAAGACAGACCAAGGAACGCGAGACCTATATTGAAGACAGGGCCAAGCAGGAGAAGATGAGTTTTAAAATCCAGGAAGCTCATCGCGATAACCGCGCTCAGGTCAGTCAAATTGAACGCATCAAAGCTCCTGTTCCGGTCGTCCAATCTCCGCCGCGTTATCCGGTGACCCACAACGATTATTTAAGTTCGCTCAATTTGCGCGGCCGCCGTCCGGCTGTTCAGGACATTTCCGATCAGTCTCAGGTTTCCCAAATGAAAGAAGCTACGGCTCCTTCTCCTTCTCCTTCGGAACAAACAGCTCCGGAACAAGCGAAAGTAGAAAAACCTTCCGGCCTGAGCCCCAATGAAGACGGATCCTGGATCAAGCGCCGCAACCAGAAGAAATTATCCGACCGCCGTAAAAAATATCTTGAAGAAAAGGCCAGAGTCGAAGAGAAGGCCAAAGAAGAAGCCAAGCGTCAGGAAGAATTGAAGCTTGAGGAAGAACGCAAAAAGGAAGAAA
>JAGNTT010000053.1 GCA_017987425.1 Candidatus Omnitrophota bacterium | reverse complement strand
ATAGCGCTAAAGAAAACTCCCAGAAAATCGCTTTTTTGGAACCTGCGCACAAAACGCACAAGGAAAGCCGCGAACCACATCGAGGGGACAAATATGAACAGCAGATAAATCTGATTAAAAACCATCAGACCTATGCCGGAAAACAACAGAGCGGCATAGGCCAAAAACGCGTAAAAATCACTTTTCAGGACTTCCCTCGAAAGCACATAAAACCCCAGCGCTCCCAAAAAGAAATAAAACAGTATAAAAACAATATATGCCTGGTAGTACGTAAGCCCTATAAAAGTTCCAATCCATATCAAAAATATAAAAGGGCTCAGCATCCCCCCGTTAATAAGCGCCAAAAAAGGACGGCCTGCATACGTGAACGGCTCCCATAACGGCATCACGCCATTTGCTAAATTGTTGATAAAGTATTTGGTAAAAGTATAGTGGGCGGCCGTATCGCCGCTAATCGGGATAAGGCCGCAGACAAAATCCCTACACACAAAAAGATAGAACAAAAAAGGAAGAATAAGAACTACAGGGAAAATGCACCAAGGAGAAAATTTTGGAAAGTGAGCGCTCACGTATCAACCAATCTTATTGTGTCAGTTTGAAAAACACCATTAATTGCAAATATTAAATAAGACCCGCTAATGTTCAACTTAGTTAACAACCGATGAAAAAGCTTTGTCTCGATAATTCAGGAAAGGAATCTCTACCAACCTTGCCATAACAATACCCAAAGAAACAGCAAGAAAAAGATATAACACCATTAAAAAGATCAAACCAAAATTGCCTGTGCCGGTAAAATGCACCATTGGCGATACAACCCATTGGACAATAGGTATATGCCAAATATATATAGAATAAGAATTGAACCCGATTTTCGCCAACAGATCAAAAATCCCACCTTCCAGGCGAACACAATAAAGAAACACCATCAACATACCGCCGAAACCCACATAAAGCATAGTTAGACCAAATGTATAAATAAACGGCGTTTTTTCCAACTCAAACAAAAGTACGGGCAATATAAGAAGACAACTTATAAAAATAATTTTATCTTTGAAGGAGGTAATAAATTGTTTAATTTTTAGAAAATGAAAATGGTGCAGGTATGACAAATAAACACCGAACATCAAAGAATCTATCCTGAGGTGTGTCGGAAAAAGATGTGTTGTATGAGCATAAAGCCCGTTTCCGTAAAAGAAGTTAAGTAACCGCATCATCAAACATGCAATAGCTACAAAAAAGAATGCCCCCGTGAGAACTTTAAACGGGTCAGATAATTTCTTTTTAGAACATATCAGTAAAAATAAGCCTATTAAGAAATAAAAATGCTCCTCAACAGCCAGCGACCATGTATGACCCCACAGCAAAAAAGAATAATTCTGTAAGAATAAAAGCTGCACCCAAACTACTTTGGCCGAAAGGGTATGATTGAGAACGAAGAAATAAAAAACGATGGTGCATAAAATAAGCAAATAATATGCGGGGTATATTTTAAAACCGCGTCTAATCAGAAATAAACGAAGATTAATTTTACCGGAAGACTGGTACTCTTTAAATAATAGTCCTGAAACCAGAAACCCGCTTAAAACAAAGAATAAATCCACCCCTATCCATCCGACTTGTTCCCAGAGTTTGAAAAACCAGTCGCCAATTCCCGTATATTTTTCATAGTAAGGCAAATGCCTTCCAAGAACCAGGACAATAGCGATACCTCTTAGAACATCTAATTGTTTTAATCGCACTTATATACCAGCTAAAATGTCGCCAACCTGTCGCACCGCTAACTCGTCCGGTAAGTTTGGTTAAATTTTCTGAACAACCGCAAATAACGATGTCCCCATGACAGGTGTGGGGAGAATGCGCATTTCAAACAATAAAATCTTTCTCAAAATGTTGTTTATGCCCTGTCTGGGGGGCTGGAAGCCTTTCCTGATAACTGTCTCCGGATTTTGGGATGAATGAGACATTACTTTCCTGATAAAAACCAACGGGACTAAACTTAAACCCCAATACCTCATATCAATTATGTTAAATTTTGACTCTGGCAAGACCCGTCTCAAAGTTGATTTAACATATCGCAATTGATGTCCTTGGACTTGATCGTAAACACTGAATAATCTTTGTAAGGCAGGAACATTTATAAACATAATTCCGCCTTTTTTTAAATGAAACAAACAGGCATCCATAAAACGAGCAACATCGGGAATGTGCTCAATAACATCGAACAAAATAAGAAAATCGTATCGTTCCTTGAACATCGGATTTTGCTCTAATATGTCATATAAATAGATTTTTCCTTTGCTATTCTTTGCCAATTGAAGCCCATGCAAATCTAAATCTGAACCATCAACAATCCACGATGACCGGGCCTCGAGTTCTGATCTTACGACACTGTTTCCGCATCCGATTTCCATTCCCTGTAAAGGTTTATGAATATCCATGCCTGCCTGATTAATTAAATTCATAAAAACTTTAAATCGTCCCTCAATCCAAAAATGCGAAGGCTGCGCGATATCGTAGTACCATTTGTTCTCAAATGTACATTGCTTTTCAGGCGACAGGATAATGACTTCCGAATGTTGTGATTTATGCATAAATATTGATCCGATTCTAGAACGCTAGCACATCCAGCACTACTTGACTCTTCCGGCAAAGAAGACGTAATCATAAAAATGATAAAATTCCTTAAATGAAACCACTGTAAAATAGTTATTAATCATGGACATTAATTTTGCCTTAGTATGCGGATGCTCGCCTCTGTCTAATTTCCATAAAAGCCGATTTAAAAAACTCTCCGAACGATAAACAGCGTCTAAAAATAAAAATTTTCCTGTGGTTTTTAATACTCTTGAGCTTTCGGAAAGTAAATTTTCCAAAATTGCTTCTGTAATATGATGGGACATCGAGTTGCAAACAATAACATCAACACTCAGATCCTTTAAGGGGATTCGGCTCGCATCCGCAAGCAAAGGAAAATCTTTCAGATTTTTTTTAGCATTCATACCATTAAGTTTGATCAAATCATTATCCAAACAAATGTATATTATATTTCTTCCCAAAAGATCACGATAAAATCCCGTCCCTCCTCCTAGATCAAGAACAACAAGACCATCAGGCAGTTCCAAAAGATTTTCTTTGATAACTTGTTTGCGTTTGTGTGATCCAAAAAAAATTTGAATTTGGTTATAAACAAACGGTTGGGCCGCTATGGAATGAAGCAGTTTTAGGAACATCAATATACAATCTTCCTGTTAGCTGATTGTTTCTGAATCAATCCCTAATTTATAGTCTATTAAAAAAGTTGGACGATTTTTAACTTCATCGAAAATATCCCCCACATATTCACCAATGATGCCCAAAACGAGGAGATTAAGTCCGCCAAAAAACATGATCAAAGTGGCCGTTGAGGTCCACCCTAAAAGGTCAATACCATTGGTGAACTTTAATACGACAAGACTGATGCCGGCGAGGAAGGATATCAATGCGATGGTCATCCCGGTAATGGAAATCAATCGGAGCGGCACTTTTGAAAAAGAGACCGACGCATTTAGGGCCAGCATGAAAAGTTTGAACAATGTGTACTTGGGCTCCCCGGACAAACGGCGCTGACGCTCATATTCAAAGGCCGTCTGTTTTCCCCCGTGCCAGCTGCGCAGACCGCGAATGAACGGCCGTTTTTCCGTCCTGGAAGATATAAAGTCAGCCACCGGTCTGGAAAAGACAGAGAAATCCCCTGAATCCAGAGGTACTTCAAACGGAACAATCGCTTTAAAGAAGCGGTAAAAAAGCGCGTAAGCCACTTTCTTAAAAATATTTTCTTTGCGTTTACGGCGGACGGCGTAGACAACGTCAAAACCTTCCCGGCATTTCTTGAACATCTCGGGCAAAAGCTCCGGCGGATCCTGGCCGTCGGCGTCCAGGATGGCCAGATATTTCCCCTTACTATGCCTGATCCCGGCGAAAACACCGATCTGATGACCGAAATTTCTTAAGAAATGAAGCCCTTTAATGGAAGGATTTTGGGAATGAAGGTCCTGGATGATGCTCCAGGTCGAATCTTTGCTGCAATCGTCGATACAAATCACCTCATAAGGCTCATGCATGGACTCCATGGTGGTCGTGATACGTTTAAGGACCTCACGCAAACAGGATTCCTCGTTATAGATCGGCAATACGATTGAATACTGAATCATAGTTCCTTTCTATGAGTTTAGACGGCCTTATCTCCGCCGGGGACGGAAAACTACCCCTTAAGGAAAACTCCCCAAAAAAAATCCCAAAAAGACAGATAAATTTGTCATAGTATACAAGCCATGCGGTGAACTGACAATACGTTTATGCACTAACATGGGCCGTCATATTTTAATTTGTAATTATTCATTCCCTATGTTATAAAAGTTCCTGTTTTTAATCCAAATCCCCCACTTTATTCTGACTATTGAGTGAGGGATTCATGTTTTTCAACTGACACAACATTCTTCCTAAAAAGGAGCAAACATAATGAAACGTATCGGCGTCTTAACAAGCGGTGGAGATTGCGGCGGTTTAAACGCGGTTGTCAAAGGGGCGGCTGCCATGGCGAACGCTCACGGTGTTCAATGCTTTGTTATTCCCAACGGCTATGCCGGTCTTTATAACCTGATCGAATTCGACAAGCTGACCGAACTCACCCCCGAACGCCTTGATAAAATCGACGCCAATCTGGCAGGTTCCGAAGCCGGGCACTCGCGCGTCAAAATCAAAAAAATAGACGATGCCGACAAATACAAGCGCATCAAAAACGGGCTCGATAAATTCCAGATCGACGGCCTGGTCATCTCCGGCGGCGATGATTCCGGAAGCGTCATGGTCGACCTTCATGAAAACGGAATCAAATGCGTCCACGCCCCGAAAACCATGGATCTCGATTTACAAACTTATTCGGTCGGTGCCGACTCCACCATCAACCGCATCGCCTCTTTCCTCGAAGATCTTAAAACAACAGCTTACACGCATGACCGCATTCTTGTCCTCGAAGTCTTCGGACGTTATGCCGGCCACACCGCCTTCCGAGGCGGGGTAGCTGCAGAAGCCGATGCCATCATCATCCCGGAAGTCCCGACGGATTTCGATATTTTATACCAGCACATGAAGCAGCGTTATTTCCACCGCATCCAGAATAGCGATGTGAAAGCCGGAAGCTATCTCATCGTAGTCGCCGAAGGCTTGAAAGATGCCAGCGGTGCCGACATCGTCGACGAATCTGCCGGCGTGGACGCCTTCGGACACAAACGCCTGGCCGGAGCCGGACGTTATGTGGAACAGCAGATGACCAAACGCCTTAAAGCCGACCCGGAAATCCAGAAATTGATGAAGGACTCCGGTCTTTACGTCAAAGGCATCAACGAAATCCCCGAAGTCAGGGCCGTCACACCGGGCCACCTGGTGCGCTGCGGACATTCATCGGCGTACGACGTCAACTTCGGCAAAGAAGTCGGCGCGGGCGGTTTCCTGTTATTGCAAAAAGGAATCACCGGCGTCACCGTCGCCGGAATCTCCAACGGCCACATCCGTTACATGGACACCAAAGAAGCCATCAAACAGCGTCACGTGGATTTAAATCAGGTGGCGATTTATGAAAAGATGGGAACAAGTTTCGGAAGAAAACCGGGCCAGCTTGCAAGCCAGTTTGATAAAATCTCGGCTCCTGCAGAACGACACTTATAATCCTGGAAATTCTTTAAGGCTTGATATTGGCGCTTAATATAAAGCGCGGATGGTTTGCGGTCAAAAATGTTTAAACCGCAATTCGCATATCTGGCTGAAGATATAGAGGATTTTTTTCAGACCCACGACTTTCGATGATCCGGAAGTTCTCTCCAGACAAATCGTCGGCACTTCTTTGATTTTATATCCCTGCTGCTTGGCCCGGATCACAAATTCATAATTCAAAACAAACGATGTGTGCATCTTGAGCGTGATGTTTTGAAAGATTTCGCGGCGGAACATATATGTTCCTTCATAACGCGGCATCGGACCGAACAGGACAAACAGGAGCAGACGCACGCCTTTCGATGTCATCAGCCTGAATAGCGACGGCGGCCGCCGTGTGTAATAACTGACCGCCATATCGTATCCATCGATCTGTTCGTAAAAAAGATTAATGTCGGCCGGTGAGATCTGACCGTCGGCCGGAAGAAATGTGACCAAATCCTTCGCAGCTGCCTGATAGCCGTCCAAAAGCGTCCTGCCTATACCCTGGTTTTGCTCGTGAACTAGAACTTTGATTCTGGGATTTTGACGGCTGTAACCCCGAACAACTTCCACGGTCCCGTCTTTACTGCCGTCATCAACGACGATCAATTCGTAATCGCGGGTAATGGATGAAAGGACGCCGACCGTTTCTTCAATGACGCGGCCGACATTCTTTTCTTCGTTGTACGCGCAGATGACGACCGAGATGCTGTTCATTGAAATTTCTTTAAGGTTTCAACGACCTGGGTGATCTGCCTTTTGGTCAGATGATCAAAAAAAGGCAAGGCGACCGTTGAATGAAAGACCTGTTCAGCGACCGGGAAATTGGCTGACTTTAAGCGATACTTGTCTTTATAATAACTTAGACGGTGGATCGCATAAGTCCCGAAATTCGACTCGATCCCCTGTTCACGCAAATAATGGATCAGCTTATTGCGATCAACCGCCGGACTTACCCGCACAATATAGGATTGGAAGACATGCGTGTTTGTCTTGGGGGTTATCGGCGGCGTGATCCAGGAAATTGTTTTCAGTTGCTTATCATATTCTGCCGCCACTTTCCGGCGGGCAGCGATCAACCGCGCGAGCTTCTCCATCTGAACGGAGCCGATCGCCGCATGAATTTCCGTCATCCGGTAATTGAATCCCGGAATAACAAAATCGATGCCATCTTTGGTGTACTCCATGCCGTGATTGCGTAAAAGACGCAGGCGCCTGGCAACGGAATCGTTCTTGGTGACGACCACGCCGCCTTCACCGGTTGTAATGGGTTTACGCGGATGAAAACTGTAGCATCCCGCATCGCCGATCGTTCCGGACATCCGGCCTTTATACTGGGCACCTAAAGTGCACGCCGCATCTTCGATGACATGGATTTTATGCCGGCGGGCCAGACGAATGACAGGATCCAGATCCGCGGATTGCCCGAACAAATGGACCGGCATGATGGCTTTCGTTTTGGATGTGATCAGACGTTCAATGCCCGACGGATCGATGTTGAATGTGGCAGGATCAATATCGGCCAATACTGTTTTGGCTCCGCACAATTCAACGGCATTGGCAGTGGCCGGAAAAGTATAATCGGGGACAATGACTTCATCTCCCGGCCCGACATTCAAAGCCAAAAGCGCCAGATGAATAGCGGATGTCCCGGAGCTGACGGCGACCGCGTGTTTAATTCCCACGTAACGCGCGACCAGCTCTTCAAAATGCGCGACAGTTTTTCCCTGAACGAGAAAACCGGATTTCAGAACAGCCGCGACCGCGCGTTCTTCTTTTTTGTCGATGGATGGAATGGAAAGTCTAATCATGAGAAAGATTATTTCTATACCAGTCGATGGTCCGCAATAATCCCTCTTCCAGATCAACTTTGGGTTTATACCCGAGAATCTTTTTGGCCTTGTCGATATCCGGAACGCGCAGTTCGACGTCCTGCATCTCTTTGCGCCTAAAAACGATTTTCGAGCTGGAACCGCTCAGCCGTTTTATCTCAAGCGCCAAGTTATAAATGGTAAGCGTGCTGCGCGGATTTCCGATGTTAAACGTCTGTCCCACCGCCTCTTTCTTTTCAAGGCAGAGCATAATCCCGTCGACAATATCATCAATGTAACACCAGGACCGGATCTGGCTGCCGTCATTGTGGATCGTCAGCTCTTCATTCTTGATGGCATTGACGATAAAACGGTGAACGGCACCTATTCCAACCTGGCGGGGACCATAAATATTGAACGGTCTGATGGCCAGTGCCGGCAGACCGAATTGTCTGTAATAATTGAGGGTCAAATGCTCGGTGCACAATTTACTGACCGCGTAAGTCCAGCGGGCTTCCCCCACCGAACCTACGGTCGTTTTATCGGATTCTTTCACATTGAAGGCATAGGAACCGAATACTTCGCTCGTCGAAAAATCAATAAAGCGGTCGACTTTATTGAGTTCGACGGCGGCTTTAAGCGCGTTGTACGTCCCGATCGTGGCGATTTCCATTGTCTTGACCGGCATGGACAGGACGGTATCGACACCCGCGATCGAAGCCATATGAATGAACACATTGGCTCCCTTGGATGATCTCTTCAGGTGATTGCTGTCCATGACATCGCCTTTAACGAGTTTCAAATTTTTATGTTTGGCAATTTTGGTGTGCGCAAGGGCGTTGCGGTGGAGGGTGTCATACACAATGATGTGATTATCTTCGATCAAACGCTCGGCGATCGTTGAACCGATAAATCCGGCACCCCCGGTAATAAATATCTTTTTACCTTTAATAGCCATAGCAGCCTTCCTGACTTATTTACGTTTTCTTAAAACTTTAGCCGGCACACCGGCGACAACAGCATACGCAGGGACATCCGCGGTCACGACAGACCCCGCTCCGACCTGAGCCCCGCGTCCGATCCGGACACCCGGGAGAATAATGGCCCCGACGCCGATATCGCATCCTTCTTCGATGACCACAGGGGCAAAGTCAATTTTTGAATGAAGAATCGGCCGGTCGATCTCATCCAAACTATGCGCCGATGTCACGATCTTAACGCCCGGGCCGATGCCCACATCGTTACCGATCGTAATGCCGCCGGCGCTGTGAAAAAAACATCCCTGACCGATCCAGACATTGTCGCCGATCACAAACCGGTTTTGATGATAGCCTTTGAGAATTGTGTAATGACCGACGTAAACATTATTCCCGATCGAAATGTTTTTGGGATGAAAGACAAGAACGCCGGCTTCCAGCACCACATCTTTCCCCAATTCGGCAAAAGATTTGCGGGTGAATTTTCCGCTGCCGTGACTGCTCCAGCGTTTCCAGGATTTCTTTTCTGCAACCTTTGGCATATTAACCCTTCACATGGTTGATAATAAAGTCCTGCTCTTCATGAGTTAGAAATGGATGCATGGGCAGCGCCATGATATGTTCACAGATCGATTCGGTGACCGGAAAATCCCCTTTGCTGTACCCTAAATCGGCATACGCGGGCTGAAGGTGAAGCGGCTTGGGATAATACACCGCCGTCGGGATCTGGGCGTCGGCAAATCTCTTTTGGATGCTCTCGCGGTCCTTGATGACTATGTTGTACTGGGCGTACACGGAACGGTTGCCGGACAGAACGGACGGCGTTTCAACTTTATCCTTCAAATGCCTGGTGTAATAATCCGCAACGTGCTGACGCATTTCGACTTCTTTGGGAAAGTGTTTGAATTTGGCAATCAGAATTCCCGCCTGCAATGTGTCCAGGCGTGAATTAAGACCGATACGAACATGATCATAGCGGTGCGAACCGGTGCCGTGGCCGCGTAAAGATTTCAGAATGTTCGTCACGTTTTCATCGTTAAGAAAGATCATTCCTCCGTCGCCGTAACAGCCGAGCGGTTTGGCCGGAAAAAAGGACGTGCAACCGGCATCGGCGAGCGAACAGGACATCTTGCCCTTGTAATGTGCGCCGAACGACTGGGCGGCGTCCTCAATCACAAACAGCCCGTGCGCTTTGGCGATCTGGTTGATTTCATCGTAATCAGCGCACTGACCGAAGATGTCGACAGCGATAATTCCTTTGGTTCGCGGTCCGACCGCCTTGGCAATCTTGGAGGCATCGATATTGAAACTGTCGCGGCGGATATCCACAAACACGGGCTTGGCTCCGACAAGCGATATGACCTCGGCGGTGGCGATAAACGTAAATGGTGTTGTGATGATCTCATCGCCCGGCCGGATGCCGTAGGCCATGAGCATGAGCTGCAGCGCGTCCGTTCCCGAACCGCAGGCGACCGCGTATTTGGTACCGGCATAAGCGGCGAGCTGACCTTCAAGTTCCGACACCTGTTTACCCATGATAAACGCGGCGTCGTTTAAAACTGTTTTAATTTGCGCGTCGATGTCCGCCTGATATTCTTCGTACTGACGCTTGATGTCGATGAGATTGATCTTCATGATACGCGAGAAAGCTTTCCCTTGGACTTCTTATACTTGGCCCCGCAGAACGGACAGCACAACTTTCCTTTTACGAGCGCGATCTTTTCTCCGCATTCGCACATCCATCCGTGAGCCTTGGCGGGATTTCCGAAGACAAGCGCGTAATCCGCCACATCTTTCGTCACAACAGCGCCGGCGCCGATGAAGGCATAACGGCCGATGGTCACTCCGCAGAGGATGGTGGAATTCGCGCCTATGGTTGCGCCTTTTTTCACTTTAGTCAGACGGTAAAA
>JAGNTT010000210.1 GCA_017987425.1 Candidatus Omnitrophota bacterium | reverse complement strand
ACTTGGGGATTTCTGCTGAGCTTCATCGGCTGGCTTCCGGCGATCTTCGCTCGCCAGGAATACATGTATTCCGTCGTGTCGTACAACGCGCCGCGTGTCATCAGCGTCATTTTTAACCTGGCGGGGCTGTCGCTCGCCATTTCAATCTTTATCAGCATCTCGCTTTTACCGAGACAGGACCGCAAGATTTCATTTCTCGAAAACGTTCAGCACGCGCTCGAATGGCTGCTTCTTCCCTTTATCCTCACATTCTTAAGCGCGCTTCCCGCCCTCGACGCGCAGACCCGCCTCATGTTCGGCAAATACATGGAATTCTGGGTCACCGACAAAACACGCCAGAAATAATAATTAAGCTATACGTTTGTTAAAGCGGCGGACGCTCAAGGCGATGACAACAACTGTCATGAGCAATAGCGGAAAGATTTGATCGAGAAGGTCCAGAAAACCGAGACCTTTGAGAATGATCCCGCGGGCGATTTGAAGAAAATACGTCATCGGGATGAGATGGCTTAAATAAAAGATCGGCAGAGGCATGGTCTCCCTCGGAAACACAAAACCCGAGAGCAGGATCGACGGCGCCGCGAACATCATGACGATCTGGGACGCCTGCTGCTGGTTGTCCGCGATCGTAGAGGCGAACAGACCGATTGCAAGACAGAGCGCAATATACAACAGCGTCAGCACAAAGAGCGTAAAAATACTTCCTCGGATCGGAACCTGAAACAGCATCCACGCCACGCTCAAAATCAAAGTGACAATCACCAGCCCGACGCACACATACGGGATCAGCTTGCCCAGCATCAATTCGTACGGCTTGATCGGCGTGACTAAAAGCTGTTCGATGTTCCCCTGCTCCTTTTCCCGCACGATCGCGCTCGCGGTGATCATGGGAACGATAAACTGCAGGATAAGCCCGACGAGACCGGGGATCATAAAATAGGTGCTTTTCAAATCAGGGTTGTACCACAGCCGCGGACGGATATCGATCGGCGGCGCCTGGGCACCGATCAATCCTTCAGTTTGCATAAAAGAAAGAACGACCGACTGACTGGCGGAAACCGCAGTGTTCGCGGGGGTGGAATCTGTCCCGTCGACCAAAAGTTGCAGCTGAGCGCCTTTGCCGGAAAGAGCGTCACGCGTGAATGTCGGCGGAATCACAAGCCCGACCTTGGCCTTGCCATGATCAATAACGTGACGCATCTCTTCCTTGGAATCAACCTGCTCGACAATATCGAAATAGGCGGACTGAACAAACGCGTCGGTAAGCCGGCGGCTCATGTAGGTTTTGTCCTGGTCATAAACCGCTGTCGCCAGATGTTTGACGTCCATGTTGACGGCGAACCCGTAAAGCATCAGCTGCATGAACGGCATAAAAACGATGACCATGAGCGTGCGGCGGTCACGAAAGATGTGGATGAATTCTTTGATGGCAACTGCCCTTATGTTATTCACGTTCACCCTCCGCGATGGTCGCAAAAACATCTTCAAGCGACGGATCGATCAGTTGAATCGAAGAGACCGTAATCATCTCCGCTTTCGCCCGCTTGTCAATTTCCTGACGGACAGCTTCCGGATCCAAAACATTCAAATGCACGGACGTTCCGTACGCAGTCACGCGCAAGACACCGGGGATAGATCCGAACACCTGCGACCCTTTCATCACCGGATGACAGCGGACATCAAGCAGTTTGCCTTCGACATTTTTTTTGAGATCTTCCGGCGATCCGCTTTTTAAGAGTTTACCGCGGCTGATGAACGCGATCTGGTTGCAGCGCTCCGCCTCTTCCATGTAGTGCGTCGTCACAAAAAGCGCAACACCGCTGTCGGCGATCCGGTAGAGCAATTCCCAGATCGAACGCCTTGAAATGGGATCGATGCCGGCCGTCGGTTCATCCAGAAATAAAATACGCGGCTTGTGCAGAATGGCGTTGGCGAGCGCGAGTTTCTGCTTCCATCCGCCGGAGAGATGCATGGCCGGACGGTCGCGCCACGATTCAAGGCCGGTGATCTTGAGGACTTCCGCCATGCGGGTGTCCCAGTCCTTGCGCGCAATCCCGTAAATTGCGCCGTAAAATTTCAGATTTTCCTCAACCGTCAGATCGCCGTACAGACTGAATCTTTGAGACACATAACCGATCGCGCGTTTAATATCTTCGGGGTTGGTGTTAACGTCGAATCCGGCCACCTTGGCTGTTCCCCCGGTCGGCACAAGAATTCCGCAGAGCATGCGGATCGTCGTGCTTTTGCCTGAGCCGTTCGATCCAAGAAAACCGAAAATCTCGCCGTAACGGACAGAAAAGTTCACTTTATCAACCGCGACGAACTTGCCGTAATTCCTCGACAAGTCCTGGGCCAGAATGGCGATATCATCGTTCATAAAGACCTTAATTTAAGAGGTACAGAGATATAGCATTATTAAAACGTATCAGAGGTAAAGAGGTACTTATTGAAAATTGGTTTTTGATCATTAAAGGGCACTTGCATTCTTAAATTTTTCACCTCTTACCCCTTACTTCTCTACCTCTTTCTCGAAATCCAAACTCACATCACACGCGACCCCCGGACGCAAAAACTCCGGCGGATTTTTGATATCCACTTTAACCGCGAACGTCTGGGTGATCCGTTCCTCCGCGGTCTGAATGTTACGCGGAGTGAATTCCGCCTTGGAAGCGATGAAACTAACCTGACCGTCGAACGACTGATTGAGACCGTCGAACTTGACTTTCGCCTGCTGTCCCATACGAACGCGGTTGATGATGCCTTCCGGCACAAAAATTCTGACCCAAAAACGGGCGCGGTCACCGACGACAACAACGGCGGAACCGGAACTGACAACTTCACCGAC
>JAGNTT010000052.1 GCA_017987425.1 Candidatus Omnitrophota bacterium | reverse complement strand
GATCAGCCGCTGGCGATTTCGCTTGAGACCGTCGATGCTGTCCGCGCGTATGCCAAAACGGTGCCGCATTCCAATGCCGCCGATGCCCTTAAAGGTTTCACGGAATCGGAAGAAGGCATAGCCTTGCTTCAGGGTGACGCCCAGCTCGCGGCCGACTGGGAAGGGATCGTTAATTTCTCCAAGAACACCGCGTCTCTGGAGGATTTCTTTGACCGTATTGCTTTGCAGAAACCCGAAGACCATTTTGAATTCAACGTCGAGAAAGTCTCTTTGATGACGCTGCACGCGTCCAAGGGTCTGGAATTCCCCGTTGTTTTTATTACGGGATGTGAAGAGGGTCTGCTCCCGCTTAGTTTGGCCGGTATGCAGTCCGACCCCGAGGAGGAGAGGCGGCTTTTTTATGTGGGCATGACCCGCGCCAAACAATATCTTTATCTGACCAACACCCACAAACGGTTTCTCTACGGTCATGCGTATCAAAACCGGCAGTCGCGGTTTCTTTCCGACATTCAGGAGGACCTGAAGGCCTACGAACAGATGAAGCAGAAGGCCCGTCGGGAAACGAGCAAAGAAGATGATCAGCAGCTGACGTTATTTTAGCCGGTTGACAGCAAATGCGTCCGTTGTTATGATGGCGTCCGTGATTCCCCCAATCACGAATTAAAAAATTTCCACCGCATATCATTTATGTTTTATCTGACCAAACACGAGAAGAGTGTCTTACTTTCGCTTGCTGTCATTGTTGTCTGCGGTTCGGCGTCCGATGCTGTCTTTAAATGGAAGCCAGAGACCGCGCGCGCCATGACGCCGGAAGAAAACTTTGTCCACAAGACGAATGTGAACACGGCGGATTTCGACGAGCTTGTGAACGTTCCCTATATCGGGGAAGTGACGGCGCAAGCGATTCTCGATCACCGTAAAAACAAAGGATCATTCCGGACTTTGGAGGAAATCCAATCTCTCCCCGGTGTGTATTTTTCGAATTACACCAAAATGGTCAAATATCTCAAAGTATGATTGTTCAACACTACACTCATCGTCCCTGTCTCGGGCTGGCCGCCGGTTTTGCACTGGGAATATGGCTTAACTCCATATTCCCGTCGATGAAAATGGCGGTCATGGCGATGACCCTTGCGGTGGTCCTGCTTGCTGCGGTGATCCGAAGCGCTTTCTGGTCAGCCGTTTTATTGGTGCTGATTTTTACAGGGATCGGATTTTTGAGAGCGCATGAGAGGCCGCTGCCGCCGGAGCATATTGCTCATTTGACTTATGAGGAACGTAGTGCGCCGATCGCTGTCGAAGGCGTGATCGTCTCGGATGTCGACACGCGGCGGACAACGCGCGGGGATAAGACTGTCTTTGAACTTTCCATCGAGCATGTGGCGGTCGAAGACGGTTGGTCTGTAAGGCGGGGCAAAGTTCTTGTGAATCTGTTCAGGGGGGAAGATCTGGAATACGGCGAACGTATCCGCCTGACTGGAAAACTGCACAAGCCGTTTGCCTATCCGTCCCGCGGGCATTTTTCGTATGAGGAGTATCTCAAACGAAACGGGGTGGAATGGATATTGAGCGTCAAGAAAGCATCCGATGTTCAAGTCCTTGCGCACGGGCAGGGTTCGCCTTTGTGGGGATTCTTGCTCAAATGCCGCCACCGGTTTCAGCAGGTCCTCAACGATCATCTGACCGATTTTGAAGCGGGCATCGAGCAGTCACTGGTGTTGGGCGGGAAATATTACATCCCTGAGAGAACGCGCGAACTTTTTGTGCAGACGGGTACGGCCCACATCCTCGCGATCAGCGGGATGAACGTGGGAGGCATGGCGTTTCTGATATTTCTGATTTTAAATGTTCTGCGCATCCCGCGCCCATGGCAGATTCTGGGGACATCGCTGATCCTTATTGGTTATTGCCTTTTGACGGGCGCCAATCCGTCGGTGGTCCGGGCGACCGTGATGGCCGTGCTTATGCTGTGGGCGTTTCTCTTCGAACGGCAGGCCGATACGCTCAACTCGCTGGGACTTTCGGCGCTCGTCATCCTGCTTTTTGATCCTTCAAGCTTGCTGGACATAGGGTTTCAGCTCTCTTTTACAGGAGTTTTCTCGATTATTTATCTCTATCCCAAGATCTATTGCCATGCCGAACGATGGGCGCGGGGCAGGGTGAGGACGCTTTTGCTTCAGTCGCTGTGCATTTCGATCGCCGCATGGATCGGTGTTCTGCCGCTCATCGGGTATTATTTTCAGATTGTCACTCCCGGCAGTATTCTGGCCAATATTCCAATCATCCCTTTTGTGTCGGCGCTGTTTATGCTCGGTTGCGGATTGATCATCGCCGGACTGCTCTGTCCGGCGGCCGCATTTATGTTTGCGGCGTGCATCAAAGTCGTACTGTTTGCTCTCATGATGATTGTCGATCTGTTCAGCCGCCTGCCGCTCGGATATGTGTATATTAAGGAAATGGATGTCGGCGTGATTGTGGCTTATTACATCGTGATCGGCGCTGTATTTTGTTTCCTTCCTTGTTTTTCCGCGGGTCGTCAGGCCAGCGGGAATCTGCATTTTCTGAGTTGAATAGGGTGCCTTCCAGCAAATATTTATTTGACAAATCCAAAGTCGGATAGTACACTTTCGTACAGTTGCATATGCAACTATAAATTATGGCTACTAAATATAAATCAGAAGATTCCCTAGGGTATCTCGTAGGTCGTGCCGGACGAAGCATCGGCGTGCGCCTTAACCGTAACTTTACGGAAGCCGGGTACGATGTGACCTGCGAACAGTGGGTCATTTTGGCCAATCTCTGGCAAAGCAACGGTCAAAGCCAGCAGGAACTTGCTGGGACTTCCTGCAAGGGTAAAACCAGCGTCACCCGTCTCATTGACGGGCTGGAGAAGCGCAATCTGGTTGTGCGCACACCGGATAAAGTCGACCGCCGGCAGAAATTTATCTATCTGACCAATAAAGGTAAAGTGTTCCAGCAGGAACTCCTTCATATTGTAGAAAAGACGTTGGACGAAGCGCAGCAGAATATCCCGGCTCATGATATGGCGATTTGCAAAAAAGTGTTGTGCCGCGTCTACGAAAATTTAACGGACAAGTAAATAATTGTTGACTATGCAACGGAATTTATCATTTGAAAGAGAGCGGAATTCTATGAGCGCAGCAGCTGCAAAGGTGCAAGGAATCATTTATTATCAAAATCATCCGTTGTTCTGGATTGCTTTGGCCGCGCTGGCCCTGTCAGCGTCGGGATGTGAGAAGAAAGAATCCGGCCCGGACATGTCCAAGATGATGGGCATGTCGGTCAACGTCGTGGCGGTCGAAGCCAAGAAACAGTCCATCGAAGACAAAATTTCTTTAGTCGGGACCATGGTGGCCAACGAATCGGTCGAGATCAAAAGCGAGATCGACGGCGTTGTCGAAGAAATCAAATTTGAGGAAGGGCAGTCGGTCAAAAAAGGCCAGCTGCTGATGGTGATCGATAAAACCAAACTCGAGGCATCCCTCGCTCAATCGGAAGCCAATTTAAAACTTGCCGAAACCACGGGCAAACGTTATCAGTCTCTCATCGAATCCCAGGCTATTTCCAAACAGGAGTTCGACCAGGCGCAGGCCAATCTTGCGTCCATGCAGGCCGGGGCCGATCTGGTCAAGGCCGAGCTCAAAGATGCAACCATTGAAGCTCCCTTTGACGGTATTATGGGCAATCGTCTCATCAGTATCGGACAGTTCATTGCCAAAGGCGCCAGCCTCACGTTTCTCATCAATCAAAATCCTATGAAAGCGGAATTCCAGATTCCGGAAAAATATTTAAGCCGTTTGAAGGAAAAGCAGTCGATCGAAATCTTGGTCGCGGCTTATCCGAAAGAAATCTTTAGAGGGCAGGTTTACTTCATTGACCCGCAGATTGATTCTGTCACGCGTACGGCGCTCGTCAAAGCTTCCGTGCCGAACAATGACGGTAAATTGCGTGTGGGCATGTTCGCGAATCTCGATTTGATCGTCAACGTACGCGAAGATGCGGTGGTCATTCCCGAGACCGCGCTTATGCCCAAAGACGAAGACGTCAGCGTGTTCGTGATCGACTCGGAAAGCAAGGCTCAGCCGCGCAACGTTGAAGTGGGTATCCGGATGGCCGGTTTGGTGGAAATCACCTCGGGCCTTAAGCCCGGCGAGAAGGTCATCACCGAAGGTTTTCAGAAGATTGGTCCCGGCAGCAAGGTTGCCCCGAGGGATCCGGAACAGCCGGCTAGTGCGGCGGGCGGAGAGCAGAAAAAACCGGCGGAAGAGAAAGCACCCGCAAAGGAAGAATAGAATTTAAAAGTTAATGGTCGATAGAAGTTAGCAGATGGTTGCCATCAGCCTATCAACGATTAACCATCCACGATCAACTAATTATGAAACTATCAGAACTCAGTATCAGCCGTCCTGTACTGGCCACAATGATGAGCCTCGGGCTTGTGCTCTTTGGTATCATCGGCATTGCCCGTTTGCCCGTGCGTGAACTGCCGGACATCGATCCGCCGATCGTCAACGTCACAAGCGTTTATCAGGGCGCGAGCGCGGCGGTCATCGAAACACAGGTCACCGAGCCTATCGAAGAGGCGCTCACCAGCGTCGAAGGCATCCGCACCCTTACCAGCGAAAGCCGTGAACAAGTCAGTTCCATCACCGTTGAATTCGATCTTTCCCGTCCCATTGAAGTGGCGGCGCAGGACGTGCGCGACCGCGTCTCACGCGTGCGCGGTGTGCTTCCGGATAATATGGAAGAACCCATCGTGGCCAAGCAGGACGCGGACGCCCAGCCCATTTTATGGATCGCGCTCTACAGCGACCGTCTTTCTACGCTTGAATTGACGTCGCTCGCGGAAAACACATTTAAAGACCGTCTGCAGACAATCAACGGCGTCAGCTCCGTCATCTTCGGCGGGCAGAAAAGATTTGCGATCCGCCTGTGGCTGGATTCCCAGAAGATGGCCGCTCGCCAGGTCACCGTTCTCGACGTGCAGAGGGCTTTGACAGAACAGAACGTGGAGCTTCCCAGCGGTCTGGTTGAAAGCTGGAGCCGCGCGATGTCGATCGAAACCCGCGGGGAATTGAAAACACCTGAGGAATACAATAATCTTGTCATCAAACGCGACGGCGCTACCTTTATCCGCTTAAGCGATATCGGCCGAGCCGCGGTCGGTGTCGAGGATGAACGATCAGTTGCGCGTTTTAATTCCCGTCCGGCGGTCGGTATCGGCATCGTCAAGCAGTCGAAGGCCAACACCATTGACGTCGCCAAGAAAATCAAGGCCGAACTTGAACGCATCCGCGAGCTTCTGCCGGCGGACGTTTATACGACCATTCCTTATGACGAATCCATATTCGTCGAGAAATCCATCCACGAAGTCTGGGAAACGCTGGGTATCGCGTTTCTGCTCGTTGTGCTTACCATCTTTATCTTTCTTCACGATTTCCGTTCCACGCTTGTGCCGAGTGTTTCCATTCCCGTGTCCATCATCGCGACTTTCGGGTTGCTTTATGTGATGGGTTATTCTATCAACACCGTCACCATGCTCGCATTCGTTCTGGCGATCGGTCTGGTTGTCGACGACTCGATCATTGTACTTGAAAACATTTACCGTCACGTGGAAGAGGGGATGGCCCCGCTCGATGCCGCTTATAAAGGAATGTCGGAAATCGGATTCGCGGTCATCGCAACGACAATCGCGCTCGTCGCCGTATTCTTTCCGATGGCATTTCAGACAAGCGTTACGGGCCGTCTGTTCGTCGAGTTTGCTTTTGCATTATGTTTTTCCGTTATCATTTCCGCGTTTGTCGCGCTTACTCTTGCACCGATGGCGTCCGCCAGATTTCTTAAGCCTGTTAATCCCAATGAACATAAGAAACTGGGCATTCTTGGTTTCTTTGAGCGATGGCTTAAAAGAATGACGGCCAAGTACGAGCGTAGTCTTGGCTGGTCGCTCAAGCATCCGATCATCGTCGTTCCCATCTGCGCGGGTGCGATTGCGCTTTCAGTATTCTTTTACGGCCAGCTCGATCATGAGTTCCTGCCGGCGGAAGATAAGGGAAGGCTTCTCTGTATTGCGATCGCACCGGAAGGTTCGACAAGCGAATATACCGACCGTATGGTGCGCAAGATGGAGAGTCTGATTGCGGCGACGCCTGAGGTCGAGGGGTATTTCTCGGCGGTGGCTCTGTCCCGCGGAAGTCCCGGAAAAGCATCTCAGGGTCTGGCGTTCCTGCGTCTTAAGGAAGACCGTAAAAAGCACATCCGCGACATCGTCGGCGGGCCCACCGGTTTGGCCGGGCAGTTCTTCAGCCAGGTGGAAGGCGCCTTCGTTATTCCAATTATTCCGCAGGCCATCGGCCGCGGGTTTTCTCAGCCGTTCCAGCTGGTCATCCAGGGTCAGGATTTGGATGAGTTAAATAAATATTCGACCCAATTGACCAACAAACTCCGTGCTTCCGGCGTCCTGATGAACGTGCGTTCTAACTTTGAAATTAATAAGCCGGAATTGCGCGTTCACATCAATCGCGACCGCGCCGCCGCGCTCGGCATCACCGTCGAAGATATTTCAAAGACGCTGCAGATTCTTTTCGGCGGGCTGGATTTAAGCAAGCTCAACATCGGCGGTAAACAGTATGACGTCATCGTCCAGCTGGAACGCGAATCGCGTTTAAATCCCTCGGATCTGGACAAACTTTATATTCCCAACGCCCAGGGTAAACTGATCCAGCTGAGCAACGTGGTGACTTATGACACCGGCGCCGGCCCCAGTGCCATCAATCACCACAACCGTTACCGTTCAGCCACCATCGAAGGCACCCCCGTCGGTGTTCCTCTCGGGACCGTCATCGAGAAGGTGAAAGACATTTTGCGCGAAGATATGCCCGAAGGTATCAAATATGAATGGTCGGGGGATGCGCGCGATCTGATCGAATCGAGTACCCAAATTTATTTTGTCATGCTACTGGCCGCAATCGTCATTTACATGGTTCTGGCTTCCCAGTTCGAAAGTCTTGTGCATCCGTTGACAATTATGCTCACACTGCCTCTGGCCGCCTTCGGGGCTTTCGGCGCGCTGTGGGTTTTAAACTGGGCCGACAAGTTTTCCGTGATGTTCGCAATGGCGCCAGGAGATCCATGGTATGCCCATATCATTCCAAGAATTCCGTCGATGGGCGTTAATTTATTCAGCCAGATCGGTATGATCCTTCTATTCGGTCTTGTAACCAAAAACGGTATTCTGCTCGTCGACTTCGCCAATCAGCAGGTGGCCAAGGGGAAGACACCGACGGAAGCTATGCTCGCTGCGGGCGTCATCCGTCTGCGTCCCATTTTGATGACCGCTTGCGCCACGATCGCCGGTATTCTGCCGATTGCCATCGGATTCGGCGCCGGCGCCGAAAGCCGCCGTCCCCTCGGTGTGGCTGCCGTCGGCGGTATGCTCACCAGTACATTTCTGACGCTCTTCGTTATTCCGGTTGTGTACGTGCTTTTCAGCAAAATGCAAAAACCGAAGAATCTCGCACGCACGGTCAAAAGCACGGCCGCTCTTCTGCTTGTCTGTTTGTTTTTGGGCGGCTGCAAGACCGTGGGACCCGAATACAAGCGTCCGGAAGATCCGGCGCCGGCCCAGTGGAAGCATCCTAATAATAAAAGCACCGTTAAAGTTCCTGAGGATGCCGGATGGTGGACGGTGTTAAAAGATCCGGCTTTGAACGATCTTGAAACCAAGGCGCTGGCCAACAATCAAAATTTGAAAAGCGCGGTTGCCTCCGTCGATAAAGCAAGAGCGCTTGCGCGTATTACCGAATCGGATTTACTGCCCGACGTGGATTTCAATCCCAGCATCGAACGATCACGCACCACCAGGAATGCGGTCAGCTCTTCCTCAGGTTTTACCGGCAGGAGCGCCACATCCACGATGTATAAGATCCCCGTCGACTTGAGTTATGAAGTGGACATCTGGGGGAAAGTGCGCCGTGCCTTCGAAGCCGGACGCGCTGAGGCCGAGGCGAGCGAAGAAGCCTATAAGACTGTTCTTTTAACATTGACCGCTGATGTGGCCCGTCAGTATTTTCTTCTGCGGGAACTTGATGCGGAAGTCGAGACTCTTAAGCAAACGATTGATTTAAGACAGAAGGCCGTGGATGTTGTGAAGAACCGTGTCGAAGGTGGAGTTTCGAGCGAGCTTGATCTTTCACGCGCGACCACAGAATTGGCGCAGGCCAAGGCTGATATTATCGATGTTTATCGTCAGCGTGGGGAAGTGGAAAACACTCTCGCAGTGCTCTGCGGTTCGGTAGCCTCTGATTTTAAGATCGCCGCCGCCGAATTGAAGGTCAAGATTCCTGAAATCCCGGCAGGTCTTCCGTCCGAACTTTTGAAGCGCCGTCCGGACATTGCCGAGACTGAACGGCTGATGGCCGCCACCAGCGCGAAGATCGGAGTGGCTGAGGGCGATTTCTTTCCATCGGTGTTTCTGACCGGTTCCGCCGGTCTTGAAAGCGTGGAACTCGACAATCTTTTGGAGTGGGAAAGCCGGGTCGCTTCATTCGGTCCTTCGGTCAATCTGCCGTTATTTAAAGGAAAGCGTAACCAGGCCAAGCTTAAAGCCGCCCGCGCGGATTACGCCATGGCGGTCGCCAAGTATCAGCAGCAGGTGCTGGTGGCTTTTCAGGAAACCGAAGACGCGCTCATCAACGTGCAGATGCGCCGCGAGCAATTGGAGGCCCAGGACAAGCTGGTCAAAGCCACATCCGTTTCCTCCAAACTGTCCATCACGCGTTATCGACAGGGACTGGTCAGTTTTCTGGAAGTCGTTGACGCCGAACGTTCAAGGCTTCAGGCGGAACTTGAATCCATCCGCATCAAGACCCAGGAGATCATTGCGACCGTGCAGTTGATCAAGGCTCTCGGCGGGGCTTGGTGAGACGGTTAGTTGGCATTTGAATCCTTCCGCAGTCTTGACATACCATACGGGTATGGTATGATGACCGCAATTATTTTTATCTTATCCACTTACACTAATTCAATATAAATGCGTTTAATTCCAACGAAAATTCTCGCCTCAGCGCTTTTCGGATTGTTGTTAACCTATCCCTGCGTGAGCCATGCCTTCTGGATTTGGACCCCTGAGACGAACAAGTGGGTCAATCCAAAGTATTCCGTCAAAGATACTCCGGCAGAACAGCTGGAGGTCGGCAAGCAGTTTTTCGACCAGAAAAGTTATCCCGCCGCCATCAAAGAATTCAACAAGCTTGTGAAGAGTTACCCGCGCTCCCGCGAAGCTGCCGAAGCGCAGTATTACGTCGGCCGTTCCCAGGAAGAAATGGGGGATTTTTCCGCCGCGCATAAGGCTTATCAGGTTGTGATCGACAAATATCCTTTTTCCGAACGCGCTGCCGAAATCGTGGAGAACCAGTTTAATATGGCCGTCAATCTGATGGAAGGTAAGTACGCGCGCAGCAAATGGGCGCAGGTGGTCAGCGGCGATTATCAGGTCATCGAGATTTTCCGTCAGGTCATCAAGAATGCGCCGTACGGCAAACATGCCGGCGAGGCGCAATACAAGATCGGCCTTTATCTCAAGGAAAAGAAACTTTATCAGGAAGCCCGCGACGAATTTGAGAAGACCATCAATGATTATCCCAACACCGAGTGGGCCAAGGCGGCGAAATACCAGATCGCTGTGACGGATTCCATCCGCGGCACCGATATTCAGCGCGACCAGCAGAACACCAGCACGGCGGTCAGCGAATTCAAAGAATTCATTGAAGCTCATCCTGACACGGAACTTTCCGATAAAGCCAAAGAACATGTGGCTACGCTACGTGAAAAGGAAGCTGAGAATAGTTTCTTAATCGCGGAATTTTATGTGAAACAAAAGAATTATAAAGCGGCCAAAGTGTATTACAATGAAATCGTCAATGAATATAATGACACGCTGTGGGCCAAAAAGGCCCTGGAAAGAATTCAGGAACTCGGGAAGAATTAATGAAAATATTCAATTCTTTTAAATGGTTGGTTCTTTCGGCGGCATTGCTTGCCGGTTGCGGATATTCCACAGGTTCTTTGCTTCCGAGCAAATTCAGAATCATCAGCGTCGAGCCGTTCAAAAATAAAGTAACTTACGCCCAGAGCCGTTCCAGCACGTACATCCCGCTGCTTGAAGTCAAAGTCCGTGATGCGATCGCCAACCGGTTTTTGTTCGACGGTCATCTGCGCATCGGCGATTCTCAGACGGCTGACCTTATCCTGCGCGGGGAATTGATCGGTCTTGAGCGACAGGAACTTCGCATTACCGATAATGATGATGTTCAGGAATTCCGTGTGAACATCATTGTGGATTTGTCGCTTTGGGACCCGGTCGAGCAAAAAGAAGTCTGGCGTGAACCGAGTTTTGCCGGTGAAGCGACCTATTTTGTTTCCGGTCCGCTCGCCAAATCGGAAAGC
>JAGNTT010000051.1 GCA_017987425.1 Candidatus Omnitrophota bacterium | reverse complement strand
GTAAGGAGGCTTTTTTCGAACGTATTAAATTCATTCACGAAAATATGAACCTCGATGCGATTGCCGAGGAATATATCGAGGGACGCGAACTTTACGTGAGCGTGATCGGACATAAACGCGTCACCGTGCTTCCGCCGAGGGAGCTTAAATTCGGAAATGTGCCTGAAGGCGAACCGCGCATCGCCACTTATAAAGCCAAGTGGGACGATAATTACCGCGACCGTTGGGGAATTAAAAGCGTTTCGCCGGGAAAACTCCCCGAAGGCTGGGAAGAAAATATCGGCGATGTCTGCAAGCGCGCCTACCGCGCGCTCGACATGGACAGCTACACGCGTTTTGATATCCGCGTGACGGACACCGGAGAGGTCTATATCATCGAGCCCAACGCCAATCCGTGCATCGCGCGTATCGATGAGCTTGCGCTTTCCGCGGAAAAAGAAGGCATCAGTTATCCCGATCTTATTTCAATGATTCTCGACTTGGGTATGCAGCGTTATCAAAAAAATAAATAAAATTCTCGCCCGAAACTCCGCTCACGGTAAAATAAATTATGGCAGACAAACAACAGCTTCCGTATCTCATTGAACTTTTGGATGACGAGACGCCCTTGGTGCGTCAGACCGTTGTGCGGGAGCTCGCATCTTTCGGCGCGAAGGTTTACGAAGAGTTAAAGTCTCTGCCTATTGAGATATCCCCCAAAGAAAAAACACTTTTAAATACTGTTCTCGAAGCTCCTCGCCGTGTTTTTCTCAAACGCGAATGGCCGCAGTGGTTCGGTCTTCCCGATGACAAGGAGCGACTGGAGACGGCACTGGCTCTTCTCTCGGAATACCAGAGCGGCCTGGAGTTCCGCGGATACCTACGGGTTCTTTTGGACGAACTCGCCCAAGAATACCGTTCCAAATATCCAACCACCGATGTTCATACGCTGGCCGAGTTCCTGTTCAAGGACAAAACGTTTACCGGCGCCAACGATGATTATTATAATCCTCAAAACAGCAATCTGATTTACGTGATCAAACAGCGCAAGGGCATTCCGATCAGTCTCTCATGCGTTTACATGCTCGTCGGATGGAGGCTCGGTCTCAATATCCGCGGATGCAACTCGCCTAGGCATTTTCTGACCATCGTGCAAAGCGGCGGCACTAAGGAGCTGGTCGATTGTTTTCACGCGGGCAAAGTCGTCGGGGAGAAAGAGATCGCCACTCTTTCCCGTGAATCCACGTTAAGCATTGAGGACGCGTTCAAACTTGAGGCGGACACGGTCAGCATTGTCCGCCGCGTGCTGGGCAACCTTATTTTTGCCTACCAGCAGGTTGAGAGGGAGAGGGACAGCTTTTTGATGGTCCATCTTTTAAAAGAGGTCCAGCTTTATCAGGACCGCCTCGATCAGCCTCCGGCCGATCCTAAAGAATTCGGCGTGCCGCAGGAAGTGACACTGTATCCTTTAGGACAGAAAGTGCAGCATCTCGATGAGGGTTACCGCGGCGTCATCGTCGATTATGATCTGTATTGCATCAACGGCCAGGGTTCGCCTGACGAAGAAGACCGCCCGGACCAAAACCAGCCGTGGTACAAAATTCTGATCCACGGCACCGACCGTTTTTTATACGTGCCGCATTCCCAGATCGTCCAGGACAATTCCAAAGATGACATCCGCCATCCGCTTGTTTCCTACTTCTTTAACAAGTCCGAAGACGGCAGCTACGTCCGCAACGAGATCCCCTGGCTCGATTAGTCACTTAACCCAAAAGAAATTCATTTGTATTTTCCTTGTTTTTATGGAGAATGAATCTCGATTACATAAAAGATTCGGAGAGATATCATGAAATTATCGCGCACATTGGTGGTCCTAGACCTTGAAACCACGGGGACATGGATCGAAAAAGACAAGATCATTGAAATTGCCATGATTAAATGCCACCCTTCCGGAGAGAGGGAGACGTTTGATCAGCGCGTAAACCCCGGCATTCCTATCCCGCCGAGAGTCAGTGAAATCACGGGCATCAAGGACGACGATGTGAAAGACAAACTGCCCTTTTTCGTGATCGCCCGCGCGGTCTCCGATTTTATCGGCGATGCGGATATAGGCGGATTTAACGTCGAACGTTTCGATGTTCCGCTTTTGTCGCGCGAGCTGCAGGAGGCGGGCCTCAAGCTGGATGTGAACGCCCGGCACATTTATGACGCGCAAAAGGTCTATCATCTGAATGTCAAACGTGATCTGGCGGCCGCCTATCAGTTCTACTGTAAAAAAGAACTTCAGGGCGCTCATGCCGCACTCGTCGATACCACGGCAACTGTGGAAATTCTGGCCGCCCAGGCCGAAATGTACGGCAAGGGGACCGGGGAAGTTGAGCATCTCCAGGAGTTCGACTATAAGCAGACGTCCGAATTTTTTGATTCTGAGCGCAAATTCCGCTGGTGGAACGGCGAACTCTACATGATGTTCGGCAAATACGCCCGCACAGACAGCCTGAGGGAAATTGCCAAAAAAGACGCATCGTATTTGAATTGGATTCTTAGCAAAGATTTCAGCGATGATGTTAAGAACATGGTCCAGGGCATCTTGAACGGTAAATTTCCTGAGGCGCCTTCCGCCGCCAATGATGTTAGCGTTTCATCCTAAGCGGTTCGAATATTAAATATATCTTAAGATAAGACCCAAAAACATCGTTTCCGTTCTTTGTTTTTGTAGTATAATCCATCAACTATACCGCACAAAAATCCGCTTTCCATCGAATGACCAAGTCCGGGGGGTCGATGGGGATTGAAGCGTAAGCACTCATTCCATTAAATTTATATAAAATCACAGATTTAAACAATCAGGGAGGAATTATCAATGGCATCCGGAAAAATCAAAGACGCCTGGCCGATTTGGGCGCTTGTGATCGCGGGAATCATCATCATTTTTCTCGCCGTGAATCAAAATAAGGTCGAGAAGGAAGCCGTTGATGTCGGCGAGCTTTTGACTAGTGAATCTTCTGCTCTTTCTTCCTATTCGCCGGATCTCTCCGGCACAAAAGCCGCCGCTGTGGTCGCCGATCCTGTCGTATCGCCCGCAATCGTTGCCACAAGCGAAACAGGCACCCAAGTTACTTATGCCATTCAGTTGTATTCATTTAAGGAGCAATCCCGCGCCGACGCTATGGCCGGCAAACTCAAAGATGGCGGAGTTCCCGCCTATGTGCAGATGAGCGATCTGGGAGATAAAGGTGTTTGGTACCGCGTGAGGACCGGATCTTTCCCGAGTTCCGAATTAGCCCAGGCGGCCTTGGCCGTGATCCGTAAAGAGCACAAAGACAGTATTGTTGTGAAGGAAAAGAAGTAGAAGCTTATTCGTTTTCCGGACGGGCGTTGATTTCGAGGTCGCCTTCCGGCGAGACGCTGACCTGAACCGCGATGGGCTGGCAGCAGATCTCACAGTCGACGATCAACCTTTGGCGTCTTCCGCCGCCGGGGTCAACATCGAGATAATTATCACTGCCGCAGTAAGGGCATGGAAAAGAATTGGAATCGTTGGAAAGCATAGACCGATTATACAATATTCGGTTGGAATTCAAAAGGAGTTGAAGATGAACAAATCGTACTGTCTGGTTATGGTTGTCGCTGCCGTCGGAGTTTTCGCTTTGGCCGGCTGCGGAACAAAAGTCAAACGTATGGAACCTGAAACGATCGTCGACATCAGCGGCCGCTGGAACGATACGGATGCCCGCCTCGTCGCTGAAGAAATGATCAATGACTGTGCCTCGGGAGCTTGGGTTGGAGAGTACAACAAATCCAACGGCAAAGATCCGGTCGTCATCGTCGGGACAATTCTTAACCGCACGCATGAACACATCAACACCGATGTGTTTGTCCAGGACCTTGAACGCGCGCTCATCAATTCACGCAAGGTCAAATTCGTTTCTTCCAGAATTGAACGCGATGAAGTCCGTGAGGAACGTGAAGATCAGTATCTGGGCAACACCAATCCCGATACTGTCACGGCAAAGGGAATGGAAACGGGCGCCAGCTTTATGCTTAAAGGCACGATCAACGACGTGAAAGATGAAGTCAAGGGTAAGTACGCCGTGCTTTATCAGGCGAACCTCGAACTGGTCGACATGCGTACCAATGAAAAAGTCTGGCTGGGGCAGAAAAAAATCAAGAAATTGGTTGTCCGCCCGCCGGTAGGATTATAAGAAGGAAGAAAGAAGAGGGAGGATGGAAGATGGCTTTATTGAGCCGGTCTTTAATCCTCCTTCTTTCTTCTTATCGGCTATGAATCACGGTTCCCGACGGGCAATGGCCTTCCTGGCTGTTGCCCTCTTATTTTCTCTCTCATCCTGCGCGCCTGCACTCCAGACCCGCGTCAACAGTCTTGTTGTCGCTCACAACCTGGAGGGCGCGTCCGTCGCTTTGGGTGAAAAGCCTTCCGTCTACGGCAGAAACAACGAGCTTTTGTATTGGCTCGACCGCGGAATGGTCGAACAATGTTCCGGCCGTTACGCCGAAAGCATCCAGTCCTTTGCCAACGCTCAGCGCAAATACGATGAGCTTTATACCAAATCCCTCACCAAGATGGCCGGCACCTGGCTTTTGAACGATTATGCCGCGCCTTACCGCGGCGATGACTATGAATACATCCTGGTCAATATTTTTCAGGCGATCAATTACGTCATGATCGGAGAATACAATGAAGCGCTCGTCGAAGCCCGCGATATGGATTCCAAGCTGAATCTCATCAATTCCCTGCATGAAGGAAAAAATATTTACACAGAGGATGCCTTCGGCCGATTTTTCATGGGGATCCTTTATGAAGTCAACGGAACGTCATCGGATTTAAACGACGCGTTTATTTCCTACGCGCGCGCCTATGAAGATTACGCGAAAACGGGGGGAGAAAATTTCGGTGTCGAGGCGCCGGGGCTTCTTAAAGAAAATCTTCTCACGCTTGCGCATTTCATGGGAGGGGATGCCTTCAGGCGTTACCGCGACGAGTTTTCCGATGTCAAACTGATAACTCTCGACGAAAAAAATAAAAAGGCCGAAGTCTACCTTGTTCAGTATACGGGATTTTCTCCGGTCAAAGTGGCGACCGTCGTTCCTATCCCGCTCGATCCCAGGCATATCACCCAAATGGAATTTCCCGAGTTCGTTCCCCGTCACAGCGAGATTACAGGTTCCGAACTTGCAGCGGCCCAGAGCGAACAGCTGTCATATGTTCAGCCGTCGTTTGTCGGCCAGGACATTGTTGTTGTCGCCCAAAAGGTCCTGGAAGGCCGCAAAGCGCAGGTCATAGCCAAGGCTGTTGCCCGCCCGGTGGCCAAGTATGCCGCGGAGCGGGTCATTGAAGATAAAATCCACGATAAGTGGGGAGATCTGGCCGCGATAGGGTTTGATTTATTAAGCAGTATTTACAATTTAACAACCGAACGTGCGGATCTTCGCAGCTGGCAGACCCTCCCGGCGCAAATCCGGGTGGCCCGCCTGCTTCTTGAGCCGGGGGAGTATGAATTTTTTGTGCAGACTTACGGCGCCAGCAGCCGTCTTTTAGGGAAGGAAAGTTTGGGAAGAAGTACCGTTGAAGCCGGCGAGAAAAAGTTTTTTGTGTTTCGCAATTACCGTTGAATAGTGTAAATTAAATTCACACATAGCAGATATTTTGGAGTTTATTTAGATTTTTAGGGAGGAATTTATGAGAGTACTGACAGGATTGGCGGCGGTGGTTTTGATTGTGACGATCGGATGCACGACGACCCAAAAAGGTTCCGCGATCGGCGGATTGGGCGGCGCGGCATTAGGCGGCATCATCGGACATCAGAGTGATCATGGAGTTGCAGGCGCTGCCATCGGCGGTGCTGCAGGTGCAGTTGGAGGAATGCTGGTCGGCGAACATATGGACAAAAAATTCTGTCCGGTCTGCGGCCGATCATTTACTTCCGATGTTCGATTTTGTTCGGTCGATGGAACGGAATTGAAATTCAGACAGTAAAAAGTTTTCCGTCAGGCAAGATTATAGACATTGGATGGAATTTGTTTTAGAATGTTTGCTGAATTTCAGTCAAACAAGAATTGGAGTACCATGAAAATATTAATCGTCGACGATTCGGAACTCGACCGCAGGCTCCTTGTCAGGATATTGCAGAAAGCCGAAATCAAGAATGAAATTCTTCAGGCAACCGACGGTGAAGACGGTTTGCACACACTGGCTTCCAATTACAAAGACATCTGCGTCGTGCTTCTGGACTGGCAGATGCCCAAAATGAACGGTATCGAAGTGCTTGAGGGTATTGTTAAAGTTCCGGCTGTCAGCGATGTGCCCGTCATCATGGTGACCGCCTCAGGATCCGAAGAGAACAAAAAACTTGCCTATTCCGTCAATCCAAGGCTGGCCGGATATATTGTCAAGCCCTACAAGCCCGATCAGATGGTCGAAGCTATAAAGCCTTTTCTTAAATAACAGCCGGACCGCTTCGCGGCTAGGTTGAACATCCCAGGAGACGTCTTGGAAGAATACAACCATAGTTTGTTCAAGCAGATGGTTCGCCACGGCAAGAATCTTCGGCTTACCTTGGCCGCCCGCCGGCTCATGCTTCGCGAAGACCACAGTTCCGCTCTTTTTACGATGTCTCTCGCCATGGCAGTCGCTGTCCGCAAAATTTTCCGCGAAAAATCTCAATTGCGGTTCACCCGGGAACCAATCATCGAAAAGAAACCGATCACCCATTTCATGCGACGCATGCGCGTCGATCCCATGGAGAAATTTAACGCCCCGACCGTGGTTTCGTATATTCACTTTTATAAAAATCGCAAAGACATGGATTTGAGAAAACCAGCGGGAGTGCTTCTTTCCTACGTGGAGCTTTCACAGCTGCTCAATCTTTTGAAGATGCTCGAATACCCCGATATCGACGATGATGACGAGGAGCAGGTTGAAGACGCCTGCGGCGCTCTGTGCAATATCATTGCGGGTGCGTTCAAGAATGAACTTATCAATCTCGGTTACGAGCCCCTTGAAATGAGCGCTTTTGAAAGTTACATCAATTCGGTGGTCGACGGCGTTTCCTATCCGCTCAAATCGGTCAATAAATATGAAGTCAGTTATGAGATCGGCGGGGAAAAAATGCTGGTTACCGAAATGGTAATGGCCCCGTTAATCAGAACGCTTTAGTCTCGGAAGATAGATGGGATCAGAATGTTGGAACAGGAATTAAAGGCTATCGGAATCAGTCCGGTTGGAGAGGTTTTTTATAATCTTTCCTACGAAGATTTGTTCAGACATGAGACGGCCGCTTCCGCCATCGGATTTGAGCGCGCCACAGAAACAACTCTCGGCGCGGTCAATGTCGACACCGGCGCCTTCACAGGGCGCTCTCCCAAAGACAAATACATCGTCGTCGATGACGTCTCCAAAGACACTGTCTGGTGGCAGGAGAAGGATACGCCGGTTTCTTCCGACAATCGGCCTCTTTCCATAGAAGCATGGAATCATCTCAAAAAAATTTCCGTCGGACAGCTGAGCGGCAAAACAATTTATGTGATGGATGGATATTGCGGCGCCAACAAGGACACTCGCATGAGCGTGCGTCTGGTGACCGAGGTCGCCTGGATGGCACATTTTTTTAAAAATATGTTCATCCGTCCATCGCCGGATGAGCTCAAAAATTTCAAACCCGACTGGACCATCCTCAATGCCTGCAAGACCGTTTGCGAAGATTATGCCACGTATAAAATGAATTCGGAAGTATTCGTGGCCTTCAATATTAAAGAACGGATGACCGTCATCGGCGGGACATGGTACGGGGGCGAGATCAAAAAGGGCATCTTTTCCATCATGAATTATTTCCTGCCGATCAAAAACATCGGAGCCTTTCATTGTTCGGCGAATAAAGGCGCTAGTGGCGACACGGCGTTATTCTTCGGGCTTTCCGGAACGGGAAAGACCACGCTCTCGACGGATCCCAAACGCCAGCTGATCGGTGATGATGAACACGGCTGGGATAACGAAGGCGTATTTAATTTTGAGGGTGGGTGTTACGCCAAATGCATCGGGCTGACGGCCGAACGCGAACCGGAAATATTTGCGGCCATCCGCCGCGGCGCACTTTTGGAAAATTGCGATGTCGAACCGTCGGGTTCCGTGAATTTCGCCTCAAGCAAGAAGACGGAAAACACGCGCGTTTCCTATCCGATCGATTTTATTGAAAACATCGTTAAACCTGTCTCGAAGGGCGGACATCCGTCGAATATTATTTTTCTCGCTTGCGATGCGTACGGCGTTTTGCCGCCGGTGGCCAAATTGACTCCCGAGCAGGCGATGTATCATTATCTTTCCGGATACACGGCCAAGGTCGCCGGCACCGAGCTCGGTGTGAAAGAACCCAAGGCGACTTTTTCCGCCTGTTTCGGCAAGGCGTTTCTTCTTGTGCATCCGGTCAAATATGCCGCGATACTGGCACGCAAGATGGACGAGCACCGGGCCAATGCCTATCTCATCAATACCGGCTGGGTGGCCGGACAGTACGGTGTGGGGTATCGCATTCCTTTGAAGGAAAACCGTGTGGTGATTGATGCGATTCTGGACGGCACCATCGGCGATGCGGGTTATGAAACCATGCCGGTGTTCAATATCCGGATTCCCAAATCTGTCCGCGGCGCCGATATGCGGTTCTTGAATCCGCGCAATGCCTGGGCCGACAAGCAGGCCTATGATAAAATGCTTCGTCAGCTGGCGGGGATGTTCATCGAAAATTTCAACAATTTTACAAATACGCCAATCGGCAAGAGCCTTGTGAGCGCGGGGCCCCAACTGGATGACAGGACCGTCGGGGCCAAGTAACCGGAACATCCTTTATTTAAGAGAAAGAAAAATCCATATGGCACAATCATCCAAATTAAAAATTACATTGTTGATCGTTGTCGTTGCTGTTGTCGCTGTGTTCGCGGCCAAATCCTTTTTATGGAAAGGCGAGATTGGTTCTTCCTCCGCTTTCAGGCAGAAAGGGAACGCACAGGCGCCGGTAAAGATAGTCGAGTATGTGGATTTGCAGTGTCCGGCATGCGCTTACGGATCGTTACAAATTGAGAATTATCTTCAGCTGTATCCCGAAAAGATTTTTGTGGAAATCAAATTCTATCCGCTCGGCATGCATGTTCATTCGCTAATAGCCACCAAGTTCGCTCTCTGTGCCGGCCGGGCAGGCCAATTCTGGCCTTTTTTCGAAACGGTCATGGCCAATCAGAAGCAGTGGATCAGTTTGATGGACGCGCAGCCTGCATTTCTTCAGATTGTTGAGGACATCGGCCTTAATAAAAACGATGTGATCGCCTGCACGGTCCAGGACGAGCTGCGCACCAATATACTGACGGAGAAGGATGCCGGGTCCGCGCTCGGCATTAAATCCACGCCGACCTATTTTATTAACGGTAAGATGATCGTCGGTGTCAAAGAAATGATGGAAGAGGTCGATCGTATTTTGGGGGTCAAGACAACGCCTATTACCGTTGCTCAGTAATCCTGACAGAAAATTTATTCTCGTTATGATTCCTTTCCTGCGTATCCTCATTGGTCTTTTATTCGTCGTTTCCGGAGCGGAGAAATTGTTCTGGCCTTACCAGAACTTTCTCTATGTGCTTCAGGCATACGAAGTCTTGCCTCACGGTATCGATGTTCTTGTCGCGCGCGTATTTCCATGGATCGAATTCTTGGTTGGGCTTCTCCTGGTCCTCGGGCTTTGGGTTTCACCGATGCTTAAAATCGCTCTCGGTATGTTTACAGTCTTTATTTTGATCATCACGCAGGCGCTTCTGCGCCATTTGCCTATCGACGAATGCGGATGCTTCGGCCAGCTGATCTCGCTCAAACCCCAACAGACACTCGTTATGGACAGCATGTTTTTTCTTTCGCTTTTATGGATGCTGGGCAATGTCAAACAAGCGGAACGTTTCAGTCTCGACCGGTATTTGACGCGTTAATGCGCGCGGTGTGCCGCTATGAATAGAATTCTCGTACTGATTCTCGTGGGAGTGATGATTATGCCGCAATCATTTGCCGACGATTTTATCAAGAAGCCGAATGTGAGCGGGCAGTTCTATCCGGGATCAGCGGGCGAGATCAACGCGTTTATGGAGGAGGCTTTCGGACGCGTCGAGAAAGTTCCGCAAAACAAAGAGGTAGAGTTGCTCATCGCGCCGCATGCCGGTTATATTTTTTCCGGATGGGTGGCGGCTTACGGCTATAAAGCCGTCTCGAACCGTACATATTCGACGGTCATCCTTATCGGGCCGAGCCATTTTCATTCTTTCGCGGGGGCGTCCATCTGGCCCAAAGGGAAATTCGAAAATCCCTTGGGTGCAGTTGAGGTTGATGAAGATGCGGCCGCGAAGCTCATGGCAGCTGACGGGGATCTTCAATATTTTCCCCAGGCTTTTTCCCCCGAACATTCCCTTGAGGTCCAGCTTCCATTTATTCAGCGTGATTTTCCAGGCGCCAAAATCGTTCCCATCTTAATGGGAAATCCCGACGTGGAAGTCTGCCGCCGTCTGGCGGAGGCCA
>JAGNTT010000209.1 GCA_017987425.1 Candidatus Omnitrophota bacterium | reverse complement strand
CTTATGCGCTTCGTGATGATGTTCCATAAAAATTTTTCGGCCTATCGTTTTATTTTTTGGTCGGAGCGGCAAAGGAAAAATCCTGTGTCGCATTATCACTGTCGCCTACGGTGACCGTCGCCGTTTTGGTACCCAATTTTTCATGCCAGGCTTCGATCTCATAAGTTCCGGCCGGTAAATTGGCGATGGTGAATTTACCATCAGTTTTGGTCACATTGAAAAACGGATTGGCTATGACCGCAATCCACGCGCCCATCCAGGGATGAACGTCGCATTTGACGGCGAACATGGGTTCGGGTTTATTAAATTTAATTGTGATTTCCTTGCGGAATTTGGGCATGGCAATATTTTCTTCAGGATTGACTTTACTTAAAATATGAACGTTGTGAAGGGTTCCATCCGGATTGAGCACTTTGACCGGCTGTCCGGGCATAACGGCGGCAACATGGGGATAATATTCACAACCTTTTTGGTCGATGACAAGCTCTTCCGTCGGGGCCGGATGATCACCCGGTTTGAGACCACCTTTGACACGGACTAATACGTTTCCCATGGTGTTACCTTCACCTAAAAGCAATGTCTGGGGAAATACCGGTCCTGTATGATGAGTCACGCAGACCGGGTCAGCGTCCATTTTAATTTCTTTGAATTTGGGGGCTTCCCCATCAAATTTGATCGTTCCGGAAATCGTCGCTGCGTGGGCATTAAAGGCAAACGCTGCGGTCAAAACACAAAATGAAATGGCTTTTTTACTTAACATAGGTAAATCCTTTCGGTTATAGCTAAATATTTGAGATTTAGGTTACTACAGTGATTTTTGGTTGTCAAGGTGAATGAAGGAAATTTGAGGGGAAAAATCGGGGCCGCGAATGAAAAACGCAACCCCGATTCTCGACGGAATATGATGATTTACTTCTGGCCTTTTCCATAGGCGGGTTCAGGATTTGCCTGCCACACGGAAGGCGGTTCATCCTGAATATATGGCACCGGCGGCTGGTACGGACTTAACGCCTTTGCCCTCTCAACGAGATCAACGAATTCGGCGCGGTAACCGAACTGATCCGGCTTGGCGGCTCTGGCCGTGCTGATCACATGATCGAACGTGGCCACGCCCCTATAGGAAGAATTTCTAAGCAACAGGCCAAATTCAGCGACAGCGGAGGCAAACATCATATTGTCTGACCTTGACTGATTTTTCATTTCTCCCCTGCCGACTGCTTTTCTGATGAGCTTGCTCACATTGGCATCGGGTTCTTTGTAACGCAATTGAACGGTCATGAGATCTGAGCTCTGGAACATTGGCCGTGACACTTTCGGTGCTTCTCTCTGGTAAATCAACGGTTCCGCCCCGCCCGTTTCAAAGCGGTACTCTCCCGAAGGGATGATTTCATAAAGCGCGGTCACGGTATGACCGGCCCCCAGTTCACCGGCGTCTTTGGTGTCATCTCTGAAATCTTCCTTGTTAAGCATCCGGTTTTCATAGCCGACCAGACGATAACTCTGAACGGTGGCCGGATTAAACTCAACCTGAATTTTGACGTCTTTGGCGATCGTAAACAAATTGGAACCCAATTCATTGACGAGAACCTTGCGCGCTTCCTGGGTTGTATCGATGTAGAAGTAGTTTCCGTTGCCCTTATCAGCCAGCTTTTCCATCTTGGAATCTTTGTAATTGCCGATACCGAAACCGAGCACTGTCAGGTAAACGCCCTGATTACGGTAATCTTCGATCATCCGTGTAAGCTCATCGTCATTGGCGACGCCGACGTTAAAATCCCCGTCGGTGGCCAGAATTACGCGATTGTTGCCGCCCTTAATAAAATTGGCACGGGCCATTTGATAAGCCAGCTGAATACCCGCCCCGCCCGCGGTCGATCCGCCGGCGCGCAGACGGTCGATGGCGTCGATGATCTGCTGTTTATAATTTCCAGGCGTAGCGTCCAGAACCAGTCCGGCCGCTCCCGCATAAACAACGATCGAAACCTTGTCCTTGCTTTCCAATTGCTCCACCATCATGCGGAATGCCTGCTGCAGAAGCGGAAGCTTATTGGCGTCGTTCATAGAGCCGGAAACGTCGATCAAAAATACCAGATTGCTCGGCGGCATCGTCATCTTGTTTAGACGCTTTCCCTGAATACCAACCAATGCCAGACGGTGCGACGGGTTCCACGGGCACGGAGCCACTTCCGCGCTTACAGAAAACGGCTGTCCCCATGTCGGTTCCGGATAATCATATGTGAAATAATTGATCATCTCTTCAATGCGCACCGCATCCGCCGGCGGCATCTGCCCCTGGTTCAAAAAGCGACGGACATTACTATAGGAAGCCGTATCCACGTCGATGGAAAACGTCGAGAGCGGTTCCTGTAACGCATATCGGAAACCTGTTTCGTAAATGCGATCATAACTTTCCGAGTCCGAAGGCTCAACCGGATAATTGTAAACTTTGGCAACCGGCGGATAAGGACGCGGCGGATAAATCATCTGCTCCTGTTCGGGATAATACGCCGGACTCGAGACTCCACGGGTCTGTACCGGCATATTGGAATCCATTTCCGCCTGACGAAAATTTCCGCCCATGGCACCGGCCATATCACCCCGGGCAAGTTCTTCCTTGGCCCGGCGCTCTCCGGATACGCTCAAAGAACTGACAACTTGTCCATTACCGTAACCGATCTTCCCTTCATTCGAAGATACAGACCCGATCATGGCCAGTTTATCAACGGACTTTGCCTTATTCTGTTCGTAGCTCCGTCCATCATCCGCAAAATCTTTCTTTTCAGCGAGCTTCGCCGGCGCGGAAGCAGGAACGGATGACGATACCGAAGATATGACAGCTCGCGCCACTTCATCACGCACATAATTTTTCG
>JAGNTT010000002.1 GCA_017987425.1 Candidatus Omnitrophota bacterium | reverse complement strand
AGGGCGCAAGATGTCGAAGTCTCTAGGCAACGTGGTCAAGCCGCAGGAGATCATCCAGAATTTCGGCGCCGATATCCTGCGCCTGTGGGTTGCGTCCAGCAGTTACAACGATGACGTGAGGATCTCTAAGGAAATTGTCGACCGCCTGGTGGACGGCTACCGCAAGATCCGCAACACCGTGCGTTATTTATTAGGGAACCTGGACGGCTTTAATCCGGACGCCCATATCGTGCCTTACTCCAAATTGCCCGACATTGACCGCTGGGCGCTCAATGCCCTGGCCAAGCTGATGGAGGAGGTCAACCACGGTTACGAGCATTATGACTTCGTGGGCGTCTATAAGGCCATCCACGGGTTCTGCAACGAGGAGCTCTCCAGCATTTATCTTGACATCCTAAAAGATCGGTTATATACTTCAGCCGCTCATGGGCTTGAGAGACGTTCCGCCCAGACGGTTCTTTATCATATTCTCGACGTGCTTGTCAGAGTTACAGCTCCGATCATGTGTTTCACGTCGGACGAAATTTTTTCGCTGATGTCCAAAGGTTCCAAACACGCGAACGCCGTTTCCGTCCATTTGCTGGATTGGCCGGCGGTCGAACCGGAATGGCGGTCCGCCGAAATCGAAGAAAAATTCGCCTCTCTCATGGAGCTCAGGCCCTTTGTCCTCAAAGCTTTAGAGGAAAAACGCCGCGCGGGGGAGATCGGAAGTTCCCTGGAAGCCAGGGTTGTTTTTGAAACGGCGAGCGACCGCGACGAAAGCTATCTGAAGAGTTACAGCGATATTCTGCATACGGTGTTTATCGTTTCTCAGGTCGAGATCAAAAAGGTTGAAAACGTTGACCAGCCTGTCAACGATCAATATAGCAAAACACGTGTTATAGTTGAAAAGGCGCACGGACAGAAATGCTCGCGGTGCTGGAATTACAAGACGGATGTAGGCCTCTCTGCCGCACATCCGGCTTTGTGCGGTTCCTGTGCCAGGGTTGTCGAAGGTTGAGCTTGCCACAACAGTCGTAAGGTAAGGAGTCATGAATGCCGAACAAGAAGACGGATAAACCGGAAACAAAAAAATACGATCAATACAAAAAAGCCCTTCTGGAGATCAAAGACCAGGTTGTCGGTGATCTGAAAGTCATGAAGGATGAAAGTACCAATCCGAACGGCAACGGGGCGGGGGATGTCTCCGGCCACGCCCTTCACATGGCGGATGTCGCGACCGACATGTATGACCGTGAATTCAATTTAGGCCTTGCCTCCAACGACCGTGAAACGCTCAGCCGCGTCAATGACGCCCTGCAGCGCATCAGCGAAGGCGCATACGGCAATTGCATTCAGTGCAACAAGCCGATCGCCGCGGCCCGTCTTAAGGCGATTCCGTATGTTGAGACATGCGTGAAGTGCCAGGAAGAGCTGGAAAGCAAAAGCAGCCGTTAATTGTTTTAAGGAAACGACAGATCTCTTTCGATGTGGTTCAACAGTATCAGAGGGATTTGTCGTTTTTTTATTGTTAGTCTGATTTTAAATCTAACGATTAACAAAATTCAAATGAACAAATGGCAAATTAACTGACCAAAGTTCAACGTCAAAATTTAAAACGATTCGGATTTTGAGCTTTGGTATTGGTTTTTTGATTTAACATTTTGCCATTTGTGCGTTGGTATTCCCCATAAAACTATGCAGCAGCAAATCCGTTCACACGTCGACATTCTGATTTCCGTCATCACGGTCGTGATGGTCGTCTTCTTGGACCGCGCGACCAAGACGTTCTTCTCCAAGATTCTCTCCGTAGGGGAAACCATTCCCGTCATCAAGGACATTTTTCATTTCACGCTCGTGCATAACACCGGCATGGCGTTCGGCCTTTTCCGCGACCACGGCATCGTATTTATCATTATTCCCATTATCGCGATCGCTCTGTTGGTCTATAATATTTATTACTACCGTGAGAATGAGAATTTGAGCCGAAGTTACATCTTCGCTTTTTCCCTTATTATGGGTGGGGCAATCGGCAATCTGATCGACAGGATCCAGATCGGGCACGTCATCGACTTTCTTGATTTCCGCGTGTTCCCTGTGTTCAATGTCGCCGATTCCGCGATCACCGTCGGCGCGGTCATCATTCTCATCAAGTGCATTCCTTTGTCCGTCAAAGACAAATAGTCCGTTTTCCAGGAAGGCGGAATTCCATGTTTCCAGTATTGTGCTCCATAGGTCCGTTTACTGTGTATTCGTTCGGGTTTATGATCGCCGCTGCTGTTGTGGTCTGCTCATTCTTGATGGGGCGGGATGCGGTCAAGGTAGGTATTCCCAAAGAGACCGTTTATGATTTTGCGTTCTGGACGGCATTCGCGGGCATTATCGGTTCAAGGATTTTTTATATTCTGCTCAACCTGGAGTATTTCAGGGAAAATCCGTCGGAACTTTTGCAGATCCAGCACGGCGGGCTTGCCTGGCAGGGAGGGCTCATCCTTGGATTCGCCGCGGCCCTGATTTTTCTCAAACGTAAAAAGCTGGGTGTCTTTAAGTTTTTGGATCTGGCAAGCCCTTATGCCGCTTTGGGGCAGGCAATAGGACGGATCGGCTGTTTTTTAAACGGCTGCTGTTACGGCAAGCCGGTGGCGTGGGGACCGTATTTTCCGGAACATCACGATCATCTGCATCCGACGCAGATTTACGAGTGCATCGGGCTTGTGATCGTTTTTTTTGTTTTAAAAAATTTAAACGCGAAAAAGCTGACGCCCGGGCGGACATTTGCCGCGTATTTCATGCTGGCGGCCGCGTTAAGATTTATCGTTCAGTTTTTCCGTTACGATTATGATCCGGGTTTTTTAGGGATCGGGGTTTTTCAGTGGATCTGCGTTGCCGTATTTGCGGCCTCAGCCATGTTTTTTCTGTCGCGTAAATAATAATGTGAGCATGTATGCCGAAGCATCAATTGACTGTCGATGACGAAAATTCGAATATCCGCCTGGATGTTTATTTGACGCAGATACTGACGGACCTGCCGTCGCGTACGTTCGTTCAGAAAATAATCGACGCCGGCGGGGTTCTCGTTAACGGCCAACCGGAGAAGCCGCGTTACAAGGTTGAAACCGGGGATAAAATCGATGTCGATTTTGGCGACGATCTCATTCCTGACACTGAATTAAAGCCCGAGAAAATCCCGCTCGATATTTTTTATGAAGATGACGCGATTGTTGTCATCAACAAAAAGATCGGCATGACCGTTCATCCGGCCACCGGAGTTTACACGGGAACGCTGGCGAACGCGCTGCTGTATCATTTTAAAGAACTCTCCGATGTCAATTCCGGACGTCCGGGAATTGTCCACCGTTTGGACAAGGAAACTTCCGGTCTCATAGTGATCGCCAAAACAAACCAGGCGCACGCGCGTTTGGGCCGCCAGTTCGAACAGCATACGGTGGTTAAAAAATACATCGCCCTTGTTCACGGCATAGTCCGCTTTGACCAGGGAAAGATCGAGGTACCATTAAAGCGCCATGTGAAATATCATGACATGCGCCAGGTGGCGGCTGAAGGAGAAGGGAAAGACGCGCTGACATTTTATGAGGTGCTCAAGCGTTTCGACAAGGCCACGCTTGTTGGTCTGTATCCTCAGACCGGACGCACCCATCAGCTGCGTGTTCACATGAAACATCTGGGGCATCCGATCCTGGGCGATGACCGCTACGGCTACAAAGAGTCGTTTACCCGCCTGGCCCTGCATGCCCAGGCGATCGCTTTTGAGCATCCCATTGGGCGCCATTGGGTTGAGTTTTCATCCATTCCTCCCAAGGAATTTCTGAGATTTTCTTGATAACGGCCGCTTCATAACTTATACTTTACTTGTTATCTTTTTCCCATATAATAGGTTGAATTCAACACCAGCTTTGCCCACCATATTACTGTAGGAGATTTGAACGATATGAATAATGCAGGAAAGACAATCACGATTTTTTTAGGGCTCATCGTTGTGCTCCTGGTTTCGACAGCATCCATCAGCATTTTCCTCTTGAATAAAGAAACGGAAAAACGCAAAGCTGTCGACGCGGCATTGAACGATGCCCAGGGTTCTATCAGCCGTCTGCAGGGCGACCTTAAGGTTGCGCAGAACAAGGCCTTCGTTCTTGAAGAAAAGAACAAGGAAGCTGACACCCGCATTAATAGTCTGGAAGAAGAACTCGATGTGGAAAAAGGTCTTAAAGAAGCCATGAAGACCGAGAACGCCAAGCTTAAACAGGATTTGGATACGGTCCTTCTTGAAAAAGATGCACTCCAGGCTGACAAAGACAAATTAGCCGCTGATTTTCAGGAAAAAGAAAAAGTCTCCCAGCAGGAATTACAGACACGTGATTCACGCGTCAAGGAATTGGAAACCAAAGTTGCCGAAGTCGAGAAACAGCTGACTGACGCGAATGCAGCTATCGAAAAAACCAAGCAGGATCAGGCTGCTGCCGAGGCCGCCGCTGCAGCCGCAGCAACGGCTGCCAAACCCGCTGAAGGCTCTGAAGCTGCCGTTGAAGATAGCGCAACCAAAGAAGTCGAACTCGATAAAATTATCGTGAGCAAATCTGATTCATCCAAAGGCCGCATCCTCAGTGTCGATAAAGAAACAGAATTCGTGATCTTCGACATGGGATCAAAGAGCGGTGTTAAACAGGGTGATGTCCTTTCTGTCATGCGCGGGGATGATTATCTGGGCGATATCAAAGTCTCCAGAGTGCAGGAAGAAATGTCTGCAGCCGATCTTATCCCGCCGTTTTCCAGCCGTATGGTTCGCAAAAACGACAACATAGTTCCGAAAAAGTAATTTCAATCCAGTAATTTTTAAGGTGAGGGCGGCGGTCAGGTAACTGACTGCCGTTCTTATTTAATCTATGTTCCTTCACGTCAAGCCCACACAGCGTCTTTCCGGAAGTATTCATCTTCCGGCCTCCAAATCCTATTCCATCCGTGCGTTCATGATCGCTGCCTGCGGCGGTGAATCAGAGATCATCAGTCCGTCGAATTGCGAGGATGCTCATGTCGCCATGCGCGTCGCGCGGGCGCTTGGATGTTCAATCACGCGCAAGAAAGACAGATGGACGGTTAAAGCCACAAGAGGGACTGCGCCGATTAAAATGATTTCCGTCGGTGAATCGGGCACGGTACTGCGTTTGCTTTTGCCTCTTTTATCCACCCTGACCGACCGCGCTGTCATTGTTGGTGAAAGGACTTTGATCGGCCGGCCGAACACACATCTTCTCGAGGCGCTCAGGCGTCAGGGTCTCAACATTTCAGGAGCTGGAGAAAAAGAATCCGTTCCCATCCGTTTTCAGGGCGGCACGATCAAATCCGGAAAGATCACGATCGACGGCAGCCTCAGTTCGCAGTTCGTCTCGGCGTTGCTTATGACCGCGCCGTCTTTGTCCAAAGATTCCCTCATCCAAATCACGGGTAAGAAAATTGTCTCCAAGGATTACATCACGATGACGCTGCAAATGCTCGAGAGAGCGGGTGTTGCTGTTTCTCCAAAAGGTGAACGTTCTTTTGCCGTCAAAGGATCGCAGACATTTCAGGGGTTTAAAAATTTTACGGTACCGTCTGATTACGGTCTGGCGGCATTCTTGATGGCGGCCGCAAGTATTGTGCCGTCGGCCGTCGAGCTTCGCGGATGTTTTGATGACGGTCTCATCCAGGCGGACGGACACATTTTGAAGTTTTTAAAAACGATGGGAGCCAAATGGACTCGCGCAGAAAATGCGATTGTTATGAAGGGCCCATTTAAGTTAAAGGGAGGGACGTTCTCTCTTCAAGACTGTCCGGACCTCGTGCCCATCATGGCGGTCATTGCTTTGTTTGCCAAAAGCCCCACCGTTTTGAAAAATATCCATCATGCCAGGGCGAAGGAGTCGGACCGCATCAGCGATTTACGCACCGAACTTTTGAAAGTGGGCGCCCGCGTTGAAGAAACAAAAGACACGCTTCTTATCCATCCTCTGACCGAGCCCCGAGCAGGCGCTGTCCTGGATCCTCACCACGACCACCGCTTGGCCATGGCCTTCGCGGTCCTGGGTTTAAGGGTCGGTTTGACCGTCAAAGATGTCGAATGTTCGCACAAATCCTACCCTAATTTTGTCCGCGATTTCAAAGCGGTCGGCGCGCTTGTCTCGACGGGTCAAAAACGCTAAATTTGTTGACTTTAATGCTTTACGACGGCCAGAATTCCATTGACAGTCCCAAATTTTTCCTTTATCATTGACCTTATTCAATTTACGAAAAAAGTTGTTTCACTCCTCACACGTAAAAACCATCAACGAGGGATTTCATGTTTCAGCAACTACGGAAGCTTTTCAAACGCATCGTTGATTCCGCACTCGGTTTAATTTCCAAAGATATGGGCATCGATTTGGGCACTGCTAACACCCTGGTGTATGTCAAAGGGGAAGGGGTTGTTTTGTGTGAACCTTCGGTTGTGGCCATAGAAAAAGACACGAACCGCGTTGTGGCGGTCGGTGAAGAAGCCAAGAAAATGCTCGGTCGTACGCCGGGATCGATAATCGCTGTCCGTCCCATGAAAGACGGCGTTATTTCCGATTTTGAAGTCACGGAGGCCATGCTTAAATATTTTATCCGCAAGGTTCAGCCGCGCCGTTTCTTCAGTCCTCTGATTGTCATCGCTATTCCTTCAGGTATTACCGAAGTTGAAAAACGTGCCGTTATGGATTCAGCCGTTCATGCAGGCGCGCGCGATGTTATTTTGATCGAAGAACCGAAAGCCGCCGCGATCGGCGTCGGGTTGCCGGTCTATGAGGCGAGCGGGAATATGATCATCGACATCGGCGGCGGTACCACCGAATTTGCCGTCATCTCGCTCGGCGGTATCGTTTACGCAAAATCCATCCGCATCGCCGGTGATGAGCTGGACATGGCCATCGTCGAGTATTTGCGCAAAACATATAACCTGATGATCGGGGAACGCACTGCGGAAGAAATTAAAATCCGCATCGGCTCCGCGTATCCTCTCGAAGAAGAATTGAATATGGATGTGCGCGGCCGCGACCTCATCGCCGGTCTGCCCAAGACGATCAACATTACTTCCGTCGAGATCCGTGAAGCTTTGCACGATCCCGTCCAGGCGATTGTGGATGCTTCCAAGTCGACTCTGGAACATACGCCTCCGGAATTGGCCGCGGATTTGATCGATCATGGAATTGTTATGGCCGGCGGCGGTTCACTTTTGCGCGGTCTTGATAAACGCATTGCCGAAGAAACAGGTCTTCCAGTTCATATTGCCGACGATCCTCTGACCGCCGTGGTCATGGGAACAGGAGAGACGCTTAATATGCCTCCGCATATGCGCCGCCGTTTAACCATTCAGACCAAGCTCGATTTTTAATTTCGTTTTTGAAAATAGTGTTCTGACATGTCCATAGGCGACTATGGACTTTTTTTCTAGATACCGGTCTTTGACTCTCGAAGCGTTTGCTGGGGAGACCGCTGGCGTGAATAAAAAAATACCCAAAAATATTGTCTATGTTTTACTGCTCCTGATTCCCGTTTTTCTTTTGTTCGCCCGTCCGGTGTTTCTAAATGTTCAGAAGAATGCGGTGGTGGAGAGTTCAACTGGGCCGCTTGCTTTCATTGCCTGGCCGTTTCAGGAATTCAAAAAAATATTGTTTTATCACGTCACATACGAAGAGTACGCAAAACTTCGTAAGGAGAACGGCGGCCTTTGGGCGAAGATCACTAACGCCAAGGAGCTTTTAGAGGAAAACAGACGCCTCACCGAGCTGCTCGATTTCAAGCGCAGTATTCCTTATGATACAGTTGCCGCAGTTGTGGTCGGCCGCGATCCGACGAACTGGAACGCGATGCTGATCATCGACAAGGGCCGCAAGTCAGGAATCAAGATCGGAATGCCGGTGGTCAATCCGGCCGGCGTCGTCGGTAAAGTTAGTGAAGTTGCGGACAACATAAGCAAGGTTATCCTTGTTTCTGATCCGAATTTTAATGTGGCCGCGGTCACACAGGATTCCCGCGAGAGCGGTCTTTTGACCGGAACGCTGCAGGGTCTCTGCCGTCTGAGATACCTGCCGGAGGATGCGGGTGTTAAAGTTGGGGAGAAAATCGTGACCTCGAAGCTCAGTTCGACTTTCCCCGACGGGATTTTGATCGGCACAGTAGTCAATGTCAGTAACCGCGCCGATACGACCGGAACCGAATGTCTTGTCCGCCCCGCGACATTTCCATCCCGGGCGGAAGAAATACTGGTCTTAAAGAAAGAACAATAATTGTCATGCCGCAAAACGCCATCACCATTGAAAATCTGGTCAAGGTCTACCACACCGGGACCAAGGCGCTTAAAAATATTAACCTTGAAGTCAGGGAAGGCGATTTCTTTGCTTTGCTGGGAGCTAACGGCGCCGGAAAAACGACCATCATCGGGATACTTACTGATCTTGTCAGAAAAACATCGGGAAAAGTTAAGGTCTTTGATTACGACATTGATAAAGATTTCGGGCTGGCCAAAAAAATGATGGGCGTTGTGCCGCAGGAATTTAATTTCAACATGTTTGAGAAAGTGGCGGATATTGTCGCTACCCAGGCCGGTTATTTCGGCATTGAATGGGCAGCGGCCATGAAAGACACGGAAGTGATATTAAAACGCCTGGCTCTTTGGGAGAAGCGAAACAGCGCGGCCCGCACTTTGTCCGGCGGTATGAAGCGCCGTCTGATGATTGCCCGCGCTCTTGTCCATCACCCGAAACTTCTTATCCTTGATGAACCGACGGCAGGCGTCGACGTCGAGCTGCGCATCGGCATGTGGGAATATCTTAAAGAGATCAATGCCAAGGGCACTACCATTCTTCTGACGACGCATTATCTGGAGGAAGTCGAGCAAATGTGCAAGAATGCCGCCATCATCAAGGACGGCGAGATCATCCATAAGGAAAGTGTCCGCAATCTGACGCAGATATTACAGGAAGAAACATATGTCATCATCGTGGATGAAATGAAGTCTCTCGACAAGATTCAGTCGTACAAGCCGGTCGCGGTCGATCCCACGACATTGGAAGTTGATGTCAACCGCCGTGAGGACTTAAACCAGTTGATCGTCAGTCTTATCTCCTCAGGCTTTGTGATTAAAGATATTCATCCTAAAAGCCGACGTCTGGAAAAATTATTTTTAAAATTGCTGGCCGGAAAATAAACGGGATTTTATGCAAGATCACTTAGTGTCATTGAAAACGATTATCCGTAAAGAATGGGTGCGTATCATACGCATCTGGACGCAGACACTGATTCCGCCTGTGATCACGCAGACATTATATTTTGTCATATTCGGAAAATTTATCGGCTCCAGAATCGGTGAGGTCAACGGGATCGACTACATGGCTTTTATTGTGCCGGGACTTGTCATGATGTCGGTCATCAACAATGCTTACGGCAATGTGGTGAGCTCATTCTTCGGTGCGAAATTCCAGCGCAATGTTGAAGAGATCATGGTGTCACCGACGCCGAATTGGGTCATTGTTCTGGGTTACACGATCGGGGGTGTTATCCGCGGCGTCAGCGTCGGAGCGCTGGTGTTTGTGATCTCGTGCTTCTTTACAAAGCCCGTTATCTCGAATCTTTTTGTCATTATTCTTTTTGTTTTGCTGACATCGGTCGTCTTTTCTTTGGGCGGTTTTATGAATGCTCTTTTTGCCACTAAGTTCGATGATGTGGCCATAGTGCCAACATTTATTCTGACACCGCTGACGTATCTTGGAGGTGTCTTTTATTCTGTTCACAGTCTGCCTCCTTTCTGGCAGAATGTATCCAAACTTAATCCGATCCTTTACATGGTCAATGGTTTTCGTTACGGTTTTTACGGGGCCTCCGATGTGCACGTCGGGGTCAGCGCCTTCATGCTGGTGATCATGATCGCTCTTCTGGCCTTCATAAATATCAGGTTTCTGGAAAAAGGATCCGGTTTGAAGTCTTGATGGTTAAGGTGGTAACAACAATTGTTTAACTGTTTAATTACAAGGGAGGATGTTATGAATTCAGTAAAAGTTTTAAGCAGTGCATTGGTGCTGGGAGTTGGTGTGTTGTTGTCTTCATCCGTTTTTGCCGCGGATTACACTCTCGACAAAGCTCATTCAACAATCTCTTTTTCCGCCAAGCACTTGATGGTGAGCAAGACCACTGGTTCGTTCAGCGATTATGACGGAACGATCAGCTTCGATCCGAATGATCTGGTCGCATCAAAGATTGAAATAACCGTTAAGGCCGCCAGTATCGATACCCGCAATGAAAAGCGTGATGAGCATTTAAAAGGCGCTGACTTCCTCGATGCCGAGAAATTCCCGGCCGTCACCTTCGTTTCCAAGTCCATTGCCAAGGAAGGTGATGCCTATACGCTCACCGGTGATCTGACCCTCAAAGGCGTGACCAAGGAAATTACGGTCCCGGCCGAAATCTCCGGCCCAGTCACGAGCCCTATGGGCGGGACTGCCATCGGCATCAATGCCAATTTCAAGGTCAACCGCCAGGATTACGGCGTTTCTTTTAACAAGACGCTGGATAACGGTGGCCTGATGGTTTCCGATGACGTTAATCTCGACGTCAGCCTCGAAGCTTACGCTAAGTAATTAGTGAGAATCTGTGCAAATAAAACACCACGGGCCTCTTGCCCGTGGTGTTTTATTTTCCAAAGTAAGCGTTTTCCCGGAAAGCATGGGGGCTACTTGTATCGCTTAAAGCTGATGCTATAGTTGAATTGGTAGACCAGTCCCAGTCAAAGCGCCTATATGTGCGGTATAAAACGTTCTTTTAAATTACTTATTTATGTTGTGAATGTCGAACCTGTCTCCTTTTAAGTGACTATTAGATTTGTCGCGGCTGTTGTTTAATGAAGCGTTGAAACTTCGTGCTGTGTTGACGAAGAGTCACATGGCGGTCGGCTTACGGGGAAATGGTCCCCGAGAACCGTTTAAATAACCGCCCAAAAAGGAGGGATGTTGTTATGGATACATACATCCTGGGTTCGGTTAAGGACATGTTTACAGCGGTCACGGGGTTTCTGCCAACATTTTTGACCATATTGTCGGTGCTCGTCATCGGCTGGGTCATCGCCCGAGTGGTCAGTAAATTGGTCGGACGCATCTTCAAGGAAATCTATTTCGATACGATGTGCCAGCACCTCGGATTGGCAGGCATACTTCGTAAGGGAGGAGTCAAGAGCACTCCCAGCGAAGTGATCGGCTGTATGGTCTATTGGGTGATTATGATTACCGTCCTCGCGACCAGCGTCAAAATCTTCGGCCTACCGCTGGTGGACGATATGCTCAACCGTCTGTTCAGCTATGTTCCGAGTGTCATCAGTGCCGTGTTCGTTTTGATTTTCGGTATGATTCTCGGAAACTTCATCTCCAGTCTGGTCACGATTGTCGCCAGCAACACTGACATTCCGCGGCCCGACCTGATGGGGAAGCTGACCAAATACGCAATCGTGCTCTTTGCCGTGACGATTTTTCTGCATGAGATCGGTTTGGGAGCGGTTTTGACAGGAACAAATCTGAACACGTTGTTTATGAGCGTGTGTTTGGCTTTGGCATTGGCGTTCGGTCTGGGCGGTCGCGATACTGCAGCCCGCTACATCGACCGTTTGAAAAAATAAGTAATCGGTATCAAAGGGCGGCAGATGTTCGGCCGCCCTTTTTTGTGTTCTTCGGGCCTAAAAATAATTTGTCTAGAAAATAGATTGTGTTATACTAGTGAAACTTTTCGAGCTTAATTAGCTCGTTTATCCGGCAAAATGATGAATTTGAGCTGTTTGCGATCAGCGATTTGCCGGGTCCAACATAAAAGTCAATCATAGATCTTTGAACAAATTCCTATGGATAGTCAGCACGATAAAGGGCGTGAAAAACGCCAGCACACCCGCTTCCCGTTTAAACAAGGTGTAAAATTCCAAGTCGGAGATTATAGCTGCCTTGAAGGCAGTCTATCCAAAGATGTGAGCAGTGGCGGAATTTGTCTGACGGTCAGTCAGTTTGTTCCGATCCACAGTACAGTGCTTCTGCATTTGCAGCAGCATCCTCAAGCCAAAGTGATCACCCTCAAAGGCATGGTCACATGGGTTAGGATTATATCTGATTCAGAGCGGTATCAAGTGGGAGTTTATTTCCAAGAGCTGAATGAATCGGGTAAAAAAGAAATAAGTAAAATAATTGAAGCTTTAGTTAAACGTTCGTCTGTTGTTGAAAGGAGAGTTAAAAAAGATGGCTGAAGAAACAAAACCCGTGGTCGAGGAAATCAAGAATTGTCCCGCCTGCAAAAAAGTTCTCAAGAGATCCCGTAAGTTTTACCGCAACGGTGGTTATTACTGCAACAACACCTGTTTTCGTACCGTCCAGGACAAGCTGGCAAAGGAAAAAGCAGCAGCTGCTGAAGCTGCCGCCGCTGAAAGCAAGGGGTAATCCGTGACATATAGTCAATCTTCACAAGAGAGACGCCGCAGTCCGCGTCTCGAACATACGGTTCCGCTCAAGTTATCGAGCGGAGACATCGAAATTGTGACAGAGACGAGCAACTTAAGTTCATCCGGGGTGTACTGCCGCGTCAATGCGTACATCGAGCCGATGACCAAACTTAAGATCCATCTTCTTCTGCCGATCAAGAAAAACAGCCGTACCTCGACCAAGCGGATTTCCTGCCAGGGCGTCGTGGTACGTGCTGAATCCGTACCCGATCATAATTATTTTAACGCGGCTATTTTTTTCAACGATATCCAGCCGAAAGACATTCAGACTATTTCAGACTTTATTGAACACATGCTCGATAGCGGCGAGGCACACCAAGCGTAGCAAGGAGCGTTATGGAAAGTTCAGTCAGTTTAACTGTTACGCCGTTTCAGGCCATCCTGGCCCTGGCATTTCAGATCTGGATGATTGTTTTCCCCATCATTCTTATGCGCAAGATCAATTATTTGACGGATCTTCTGCACGAGCATCTGGACGGGCCTCAGGAAAATTCTCAAAATTAAAAGGTGCGAAGCATTATGCCCGGAAACCACGGCGGGCACCTCCAAATCCCAATACTTTACGAAGACCAGGTATGCGTTGCCTTTGACAAACCGCCTGGCCTTCTGGTTGTTCCTGCCGATGATAAACATACGACGACGCTGACTGATATCGTGAATGAACAATTCCTCGCGCAACAGACCCATTCTAAAGACAATCCGGACCAATTCCATTTGCATCCATGCCACAGACTTGATAAAGACACTTCCGGCGTGATCCTTTATGCCAAGGGTAAAAGAAATCAAAAGATCTTCATGGATGTGTTCAACGAAAAGAAGGTTAAAAAATTTTACACGGCATTTGTTCATGGGCATTTAGACAAGCGTGAAGGGGAAATCCGCGGGCTTGTGAAAGATTTCTATCAGAAGAAATTCGCCGGTAATTCGAGCGGAAAACCCGGTGTGACGCGTTACAAAGTCCTGGAAGTCCGAAAGACCTACAGCGTGATGGATGTCATGCCGCTGACGGGGCGGACTAATCAGATCCGTATTCATTTTGCCCAGCTCAAGCATCCGCTGGTGGGGGAAGATAAATATGCGTTCCGCAGAGATTTCGAATTGAGATTTAAACGGACGGCCTTGCACGCGCGCCAGCTGCAGTGGTATCATCCTCTCATCAAGAAAGATGTATCCGCCGTCGCGCCGCTTGCGGACGACATGGCAAGATTTCTGACCAAAAATTAAGGAGAAGTAATGACTAATCACCCAACAGAGAATGGAGTCGAAATGAGTGACCAAACGATACGTGAGCTGACCGCGCAATGCCATGCCATCGCCAAAGAAAAAGGTTTTTGGGACGAGAAAAGAAACGTCGGTGAAGCATTGATGCTCGTGGTCACTGAGCTCGCGGAGGCCATGGAAGGATATCGACATAAGGATGATGCCAACTTCCGTGAAGAAATTGCCGACGCGTTTATCCGTCTTTTTGATCTGTGCGGAGGATTGGGCATCGACATCCAGGCGGAGATTTCCAAGAAATCCGAAAAAAATAAAACCCGTCCGTACAAGCACGGTAAAATCTGTTAACCGGCTTTTATTCAGGGCTACTTTTATGATGAATGTCTTTCAGACTACGAAAATATTTTTCTTCGGTTGTCTCATCGCTTTGGCAGGATGCGCGGGAGTCAATCCGCCGCATTACATCCAGGGCGACCAGCCGTACAAGCGCACCTATTACGGAGAATATGCCGATATTCTCGATGTGGTGCGATCGACCATGAATGAAGAAGGTTGGGAAATCGTCAAGGAAGTAGATCCGACCCAGTATGAACGCAATCCGCTTTATGCCGAAGGCGAAGAAGGTCACATCCTGCTTTTTACGAAGATCAAAAAATCCCAGCGTTTTGTATATTCGACCTCGACCCATTTGAATGTTTACGTCAACCGCATTTTTGACGGGGTTGAGGTGGATGTCCGCTACGGCCGGGTCCGCGATTTTCATCTCTGGAAAATGCGTTCCTACAAAAATGAACGGCTGGTCAAGAATCTTTTAGACCGCATTGAGCAGAAAATTCTGCTTAAGAAATAAGTTTTCTCCTGCCGATGGATAAATTCATCCTCCATAGTCCGTTCAAAACGGTCGATGAGCAGAACAGGTCGGTGGACGCCCTTGTCAAGGGTGTCGAGACCGGTGCGCAGGCCCAGGTTCTTTTGGGAGTCACAGGAAGCGGCAAGACATTCACTCTTGCCAACATGATCGCCCGCATCAACCGTCCGACGCTCGTCATCTCGCATAACAAAACGCTGGCTGCCCAGCTTTACAGCGAGTTTAAAAGTTTTTTCCCCAACAATGCCGTCGAGTATTTCGTCAGCTACTACGATTATTATCAGCCGGAAGCTTACATTCCTCAGACGGACGTTTACATCGAAAAAGATTCCTCAATCAATGACCGGTTGGATCGTTTGCGTCTGGCGTCGACAACTTCGCTCATGTCCAGACGGGATGCCATTATTGTGGCGAGCGTTTCGTGTATTTATAACCTCGGTTCGCCTGACGATTATAAGGAATATCTCGTCTATCTGAAAAAGGGACAGACCATCGACCGCGATGCGGTGCTGGCGAGTTTGATCAACATTCAGTACGAACGCAATGACTATGAATTTACCCGCGGCAAGATGCGCGTGCGCGGCGATATTCTTGAGGTTTTTCCGGCTTACCGGATGGATGCGCTTCGCATCGAATTTTTCGGCGATGAGATCGAACGCATTTCGCAGATAAATGCGGTATCCGGTGAAAGGATCGCTGAGCTTGAAAAAGTGGCAATCTATCCGGCCAAGCATTTTATTGTTTCTCCCCCGAAGCTGGAGAAGGCATTGGAGGAAATCAGCGCGGAAATGAAAGAGCGCGTCGCACAGCTGACCTCGCAGGGAAAATTAGTGGAGGCCCAGCGTTTGCAATCCCGCACCAAGTACGATATGGAAATGATGAAGGAGATGGGGCGCTGTAAAGGTATTGAGAACTATTCGCGCGTTCTTTCCGGCCGTCCGCCGGGCGCGCGTCCGTCCTGCCTTATTGATTATTTCCCCAAAGATTTTTTGACGGTCATTGATGAATCCCATGTGACCGTTCCGCAGTTAAACGGCATGTATGAAGGGGACCGTTCGCGAAAGCAGATGCTGGTTGAGCATGGATTTCGTCTGCCGTCTTGTCTGGATAATCGGCCGTTAAAATTTCATGAACTTAAGGAAGTGATCGGCCAGACAATTTATGTTTCGGCAACGCCGGCGCCTTATGAAGTCAAAGAATCACGCGACCATATTGTCGAGCAGATCATCCGTCCGACGGGAATTGTCGATCCGCCCATCGAAGTTCGGCCGACTGCGGGCCAGGTGGATGATCTTTTGAAAGAGGTGCGCAAGCGCGCCGAGAAAGATGAGAGAGTTCTCGTCACCACGCTTACCAAGCGCATGTCTGAAGATCTGACGGCCTATCTGCAGGAGGCCGGGATCAAAGTTAAATATCTTCATTCCGATATTGAAACGATCGACCGTTCGAAAATTCTGCAGGACTTGCGCATGAAGAAGTTTGACTGCCTTGTCGGCGTTAACCTTTTGCGCGAAGGGCTGGATCTTCCGGAGGTGACGCTCGTCGCTATTCTGGATGCCGACAAACAGGGCTTTTTGCGTTCACAGACATCATTAATTCAGACTTCCGGTCGCGCCGCGCGTAACGTTAATGGTATAGTCATCATGTATGCCGACACTGTTAGTCAGGCGATGAAATTTACGATTCAGGAGTGCGAGCGCCGCCGGAAAATTCAGATTGAATTTAACAAGAAACACGGAATCACGCCGGCGTCCATCAAGAAAGCAATTCAGGAAGGCATTGACCAGTTTGCCGAGGCGGAAGAATTGACTATTTCAGTAACGGGGCAGGACGATGAACAATACGCGTTCACCGGAATGATCGCCGAGTTGGAACGCCAGATGGAGGCTGCGGCGCGTAATCTTGAGTTTGAGAAGGCCGCCAAGATACGGGATAAGATCACTGAGCTCAAGGTTCCTTACGGGACGGAACCGTTGGCTCCGACGGTGAAAACAAAAACCAAGAAGTCCAGCCGCCGATTTTAATAGGGGAAATTATGCATCTAGCAGTCGATATAGGGAACACCACCATTGCTTTTGCTGTTATCAAAAGAAATAAAGTGCTTATCGTTAAAAAAATAGAAACACTCGCTAAGAAAGATTCTTTGAGGCTGCAGCTTACGGGAGTGTTGCGTGGTTTTAAACGTCGATATGGGGTATTCCAAAAGGCTGTCATCTGTAGTGTAGTTCCGGCCGCTGTCAGTATCGTCAAGAGTGAAATTAAGGCGGAACTTGGAATCAGGGCCCTCGTTATTGGTGAGGACATCAAGGTTCCTATGAATAACAAGTATAAGAATCCCCGACAGGTGGGCCAAGACCGTCTGGTCGGTGCATACGCGGCGATGACCTTATATGGAAAACCGACGATCATCATTGATCTTGGAACGGCGATTACCTTTGATGCGGTCTCCCAAAAAGGAGAATATTTGGGCGGGGCCATTGTTCCGGGCATACGTTTGTCTGCCGAGTCATTGTTTTTGAAAACCGCGCTTTTGCCTCAGATTGACATCAAGGCGCCGAATTCTGTCATAGGCCGCACAACCCAGGAAAGTATTTTAAGCGGGCTCTTTTACGGTTACGGTTCGTTGTGCCGTGGTTTTATTGACCTTATTGCCAAACAGATCAAGGGCAAGCCTAAGGTGGTTATGACCGGTGGGCACACCCAATTGATGAAAAAATTCATTAACCGCGACATCCGCGTTGTCGACGAGGAGTTGGTCTTTAAAGGCCTCGATCTTCTCTTAAATTCAAAGTCCGCTGTTTGAGTATTTCGCTCGCCCGCAAAAAACCGATTGTTAAAAAATCTTGACAAGGTCACGGATTTTTTTTATATTTAGCACTCCGGATTTGTTAGTGCTAACAACAGCAATTCATTAATACGTCAAGGTTCAACCGTTTATTCAGCAAGGAGGTAAGTTGTATGGACATTAAGCCATTAGGGGACAGAATCGTTGTACAGCCTTTGGAGGCTGAAGAAGTAACGAAGGGTGGGATCATCCTTACAGAAACAGCCAAGGAAAAGCCGCACGAAGGTAAAATTGTGGCTGTCGGCCGCGGCAAAGTTTTGGACAACGGACAGGTTCAGGCGCTCGAACTCAAAGTCGGCGACCGCGTACTTTACGGAAAATACAGCGGCAACGAAATCAAGACCAAGGACGGCAAGGATTACCTCATTATGAAGGAAGAAGACGTTCTTGCGATCGTAAAATAAAAATCACATCGGCATCGTACGTGATTATTTTTTGTCATGTTTTCATAATTTAACTTAGGAGGTTTCAAAATGGCTAAACAGTTACTCTTCGATGATGAAGCAAGACGCAAAATTTTGAGCGGGGTTCAGCAGTTGTCCCGCGCGGTCAAGGTGACATTGGGTCCCAAAGGCCGTAATGTAGTTTTAGATAAGAAGTTCGGTTCTCCGACGGTCACCAAAGACGGTGTTTCCGTTGCCAAGGAAATTGAGCTTGAAGATCCTTTCGAAAACATGGGCGCGCAGATGGTCAAGGAAGTTGCTGAAAAGACTTCCGATATCGCCGGTGACGGTACAACCACCGCGACTGTTCTGGCCGAAGCCATTTATAAAGAAGGTTTGAAGAACGTCACCGCCGGCGCCAATCCGATGGCTTTAAAGCGCGGAATTGATCTCGCCGTCGAAGCTGCCGTTACCAAATTGGCCAAGCTTTCCAAAAAAGTGGACTTGAAGAATTCCAAGGAAGTCGAACAGGTAGCCACCATCGCCGCCAACAGCGACAGCGTCATCGGCAAAAAGATCGCTGAAGCGTTCGAAGCCGTCGGTAAGGACGGGGTTATCACGGTAGAAGAATCCAAAACGATCAACACCGAGCTGAAGATTGTCGAAGGTATGCAGTTTGATCAGGGTTATCTGTCACCGTATTTCTCGACGGATATGGAAAAAATGGTCTGCACATACGATGACGTTCTTGTTCTCCCGTATGAAAAGAAAATCTCCAATATAAAGGAAATGCTTCCGCTTCTTGAAAAAGTTGCGAAGGCCGGCCGTCCGCTTCTGATCCTTTGCGAAGATGTGGAAGGCGAAGCTTTGGCGACTCTGGTCGTCAACAGCATGAGAAAAACATTGCAGTGCGTGGCTGTCAAAGCTCCGGGTTACGGTGACCGCCGCAAGGCTATGTTGGAAGACATTGCCGTCCTCACCGGTTGTCAGGCTATTACCGAAGAATTGGGCCGTAAGCTTGAAAATCTTGAATTGACCGATTTGGGTCGCGCCAAGAAAATCACAGTTGATAAAGATAACACCACCATCGTCGAGGGTGCCGGCAAGACGGACAAGATCAAAGGCCGCATCACTCAGATCAAGAATCAGATTGAGTCGACTGATTCTTCTTATGATAAAGAAAAACTGCAGGAACGTTTAGCCAAGCTTTCCGGCGGTGTAGCCATCATCAAAGTTGGCGCTGCCACGGAATCGGAAATGAAGGAAAAGAAAGCTCGCGTCGAAGACGCGCTTCATGCGACTCGCGCGGCTGTCGAAGAAGGTATCGTTCCCGGCGGCGGTGTTGCGCTTTTAAGAACAATCTCTGACATCGAAGCCTTGAAGCTTAAGGGCGATGAAGCGACCGGTGCTGAAATAGTTTTGCGCGCCATTGAAGCGCCTGTACGCCAGCTGGCTTTCAACGCCGGTTTGGAAGGGTCCGTTATCGTCGAGCGTCTGAAAAGTGAAAAAGATAATATTGGTTATGACATCAACCAGGATGATTATGTGGACATGCTCAAGTCCGGCGTTATCGATCCGGCCAAGGTTACCCGTACAGCACTGCAGAATGCATCTAGTATTGCAGGTTTGCTGTTAACCACGGAATGTTTGGTTGCAGATCTTCCTGAAAAGGAAAAATCTGCTCCTGCCATGCCGGGCGGAATGCCGGGTGGTATGGGTGGAATGTATTAAAAAGTGATCAGGGTTCAGTGGTCAGTGATCAGTCCGGTTCAGGGCTGACCACTGACCACCGATCGCTGACCCCTAAAACGGGTGGAAATTTGATTTCCGCCCGTTTTTTAGTTATTGACATTTCGGGAAAAATCCCTATAGTAATAGCCTAAATATCCTCAATAATCCCTTCAGGAACTATGATTCATAACCAATTTAATACTAATACTTTATATAATTTCTAACGAAGTCGGAGGTAGTTTTATATGGCAGATTGGATTGGAATTGGTCGCAGGGCAAGACGATGTTACGGTTTCGATGAAGTCGCGCTTGTGCCTGGTAATGTGACGATTAATCCCAATGAGGTGGATACGACTTTTGAGATCGGGAAACTGAAGTTTTCCGTTCCGATTCTAGCCGCTGCAATGGACGGTGTGGTCGACGTCAAGTTCGCCGTTGCCATGGGTAAATTAGGCGGCATCGCGGTGCTTAACCTCGACGGCATCCAGACCAGATATGATAATCCTTCCGAGGTCCTCGACAAGATCGCTCAGGCGACTCCTGACGAGGCAACCAAGCTTGTCCAAAGCGTTTATTTAAACCCGGTTAAAGAAAAATTAATCGAAAAGCGCGTCAGCGAAATCAAAAAACATAAAGTTCCGGCCATTGTCAGTTGTATTCCTCAAAATGCCGATCGTTTTCACAAGATCGCCCAGAAAGCCGGATGCGATATTTTCATCGTTCAGTCGACGGTTGCAACCACGCGTCACATTTCAACAGAGTATAAAATTCTTGATCTTGAGAGATTTTGCAAGGCTTCCAAAATTCCCATCATCATCGGCAATAGCGTCACATATGATGTAGCCTTGGAGCTGATGGAGATCGGTGCCGACGGTTTGTTGGTCGGTATTGGACCGGGTGCCGCCTGTACGACCCGAGGTGTTTTAGGGGTAGGTGTTCCGCAGATCACCACAACGGTTGATACGGCCGCTGCACGCGACTATTTCTTCAAGAGAAAAGGTAAATATGTTTCAATTATTACAGATGGAGGAATGCGCATCGGTGGAGAAATTTGTAAAGCCTTTGCCGCTGGCGCCGACGCTGTCATGGTTGGTTCTGCGTTCGCCAAAGCCGAAGAAGCTCCCGGCCACGGTTATCATTGGGGAATGGCTACATCACATGCCAATCTTCCGCGCGGAACACGCATCAAAGTAGGGACTAGCGGCACATTAAAAGAAATTCTTGTAGGGCCCGCTAAGGTCGATGATGGTTCACAGAATTTGTTGGGAGCATTAAAAACATCCATGGGATCGTTGGGGGCCCGCAATATCGCTGAAATGCAGGATGTTGAAATCATTCTGGCTGGATCTTTCCAGACGGAAGGCAAGGTTTTCCAGGTCGGACAGCGTGTCGGTATGGGTAAATAACGCAGTAAACTTTAAACCTCGCAGTTTAAGAGTAAGTCAAGGGTAAGGTGAATAGACAATGGTCAATGGTGCAAGCAAATCAGGTGTGAAAACTTTGGTCGGCAAAGGCAAGCCTCCGCGTCGCAGCAACGCCAATCGGTTTATGAGGGCGAAGCCCCGCAAGCCGAAAGAGCTGAAATTGAAGATGCACAAAAAATCCGCACTTTTGACTATGAAAATCAAGAAGCAGCGTTCACGCGAAACTATCGTCATTCTTGATTTCGGTTCCCAGTTCACACAGCTGATCGCCCGCCGTATCCGAGAATCCAAGGTATTCTCAAAAATCGTTCCTTTCAACGTTTCGATGGATGTCATTAAGGAAATGAATCCCAAGGGGATTATTCTCTCCGGCGGACCGATGAGCGTTTATGATAAGAATGCCCCCATGCCAGACAAGGAAATTTTCAAATTGGGCCTTCCCATCTTGGGTGTATGTTACGGCATGCAGATCATTACTCATGTATTCGGTGGAAAGGTCGGCAAGGCCAAGGATCGTGAATATGGTCGCGCGGAATTATTCGTCGACAGCAATCGAGACTTGTTTGCGAATCTGCCGACGAATTTGACCTGCTGGATGAGTCACGGCGATGAAATTCAGAAAGCGCCGCCGGGGTTTACCGTTTTAGCGCACACTCTCAACGCCCCGATCGCGGCTGTGGGTAATCGTTCAAAAAATATTTATGGTGTTCAATTCCACCCCGAGGTCGTTCACACTCAGAGAGGCCTCAATATTCTGCAGAATTTTGTCATCCAGATCTGCGGCTGTTTGCCTCGCTGGACGATGGATAAATTTATCGATGCGGCAATCCGTGAGATCAACGAGACTGTCGGCAACAAAAAAGTTGTTCTCGGTTTGAGCGGCGGGGTGGATTCATCCGTGGCCGCCATTCTCATTCAGAAGGCGATCGGCAGCCGTCTGCATTGTATTTTCGTTGATAACGGACTTTTGCGAAAAAACGAAGTCTCATCAGTACAGCGAACATTTAAAGGTCATTTCAATATGAACCTGATGGTGGTGGACGCGCAGAAACGTTTTATCAAGCGTCTCGAAGGCGTCGAAGATCCGGAAGAAAAACGCAAAATCATCGGCGATGAATTTGTGAATGTCTTTCAGGAGGCATCCAAGAAACTTAAGGGCGTTGAATTCCTCGCACAGGGAACTCTTTATCCGGATGTCATCGAATCTATCTCTCCGACGGGCGGACCGTCCGCAGTCATTAAAAGCCATCACAACGTCGGCGGGCTTCCCAAGAACATGAAATTCAAACTGGTCGAGCCGTTTCGTGAATTGTTCAAAGACGAAGTGCGCATGATCGGTAAGGTTTTAAACGCCCCCGAATCCATCTTGAAGCGCCAGCCTTTCCCGGGCCCTGGCCTCGGCATCCGCATTATCGGTCCTGTTTCCGAAGAGCGTTTGATCATGCTTCGCGAAGCTGATGAAATCGTGCTTGATGAAATGAAGAAGGCCAACCTGTACGCAACTGTCTGGCAGTCTTTTGCTGTTCTATTGCCGATCAAGACCGTGGGTGTTATGGGCGACCAGCGCACGTATGAGAACGTCGTTGCTATCCGCTGCGTCAACAGTGTCGATGGTATGACCGCCGACTGGGTCCAGCTTCCGTATGAACTTTTGGGCAAAATGGCCAACCGTATCATCAATGAAGTCCGCGGCGTCAACCGTGTGGTGTACGATATCAGTTCCAAGCCGCCCGCTACGATCGAGTGGGAATAATTTAAGTGGTCAGTGCTCAGTGATCAGTGGTGAAACCAAATGATCTACTGAGCACTTTCTGACCATCGACCCCTGACCACTGAGCACTTCAATATGTCCTCCGAGTTCATCCATCTTCACGTTCATACCCAATACAGCCTTCTCGACGGGGCCTGCCGTATCGAGGGGCTGGTCAATAAGGCGGCCGACAATAAAATGTCAGCGCTGGCCATTACCGATCACGGAAATATTTTTGGGGCTATTGATTTTTATAAAGCGGCCAAGAAGGCCGGCGTTAAACCCATCATCGGATGCGAGGCTTATGTTGCCAGCGGCCATCGCAATGAAAAAACTCCCCAGTCATATACCAACCACCTGACATTATTTTCCCGCGACATCGACGGATACAAAAACCTTTTGAAACTTGTTTCCGCCGGTTATCTGGAAGGTTTTTATTATAAGCCGCGCATGGATAAGCAGCTTTTGGCTCAACACGCCAAAGGGCTTATGGCCGCTTCCGGTTGTTTAAAAGGAGAGGTTGCCTCCTATCTGATGCGGGGCGATTATAATGCGGCGCTCAAGGCTGCGGATGAATTGTCGAATATCTTCGGTCCCGGTAATTTCTACATCGAACTCATGGACCATGAACTCATCGAACAGAAAAAGGTCAACCAAGATCTTTTGAAGATTGCCCGTGAACTTAAGCTGCCTGTTGTGGCCACCAACGATATTCATTATTTAGAGCACGACCAGCATGCAGCGCATGAAACGCTATTGTGCATTCAGACGCAGACGGTGCTGACCGATCCCAAACGTATGAAACTAGCGTCAGACAATTTTTATTTCAAGACGCCTCAGGAGATGGCGGCTCAATTTCATTGGGCACCGCAGGCGCTTCGAAGCACGCTTGAGATCGCTGAGAAATGCAATCTTAAACTCGATTTTGACCAATACCATTTACCTCGTTACGATCCTCCTGATGGAAAGCTCAAGGAAGTTTATTTTCGCGAATTATGCGAAGAGGGGCTGATCAGGCGTTACGGACAAAAAACGCCGGAACTTTCTGTGCGCCTTGAACATGAGCTTGCGACCATCGAGAAAATGGGATTCATCAGCTATTTTCTGATCGTTTGGGACTTTATTCATTATGCCAAGAGCAAGGGGATTCCCGTAGGGCCCGGGCGCGGTTCGGCGGCCGGAAGCATGGTCAGTTATCTTTTAGGGATCACCGATCTTGATCCGCTGAAATACAAACTTCTCTTCGAACGCTTTCTTAATCCCGACCGCGCGGGCATGCCTGATATCGACATCGACTTTTGTTACGAACGCCGAGGCGAGGTCATTGAATACGTCTCCCGTAAATACGGCAAGGACAACGTTGCGCAGATCATCACGTTCGGGACCATGCAGGCGAAAGCAGCCGTGCGCGACGTGGGACGCGCCATGGACATGGCTTATTCCGAGGTTGATCGCATCGCTAAACTCATACCGAATGATCTCGGCATTACGATCGACAAGGCGCTCCAGGTGGAGCCGCAGTTGCGTGGTCTTATTGAGACCGATCGAATCGCCAAGCAATTGATCGACACAGCCCAGGTCCTCGAGGGTTTAAATCGTCATTCTTCCGTGCATGCCGCCGGTGTTGTCATCTCCGATAAGCCGCTGACGGAATATGTTCCTCTGTGTAAAGGTACGGACGGTCAGATCACAACCGGTTACGACATGGACGGCGTTTCCAAGATCGGTCTCCTGAAGATGGACTTCTTGGGCTTGCGAACGCTCACCGTCATCGATGAGGCGATCAAGCTCATCAAACGTACGCGCGGCATTGACGTTGATATCAACACCATTACATTCGACGACAAAAAAGCCTACGAAATGCTCAGCGCCGCCAGCAGCTTCGGAGTGTTCCAGCTGGAAAGCGCGGGTATGCGTGATTTGCTTAAAAAGATGAAGCCGTCCCAATTTGAAGATCTCGTTGCCATTTTGGCTTTGTATCGTCCGGGACCCATGGGAAGCGGGATGTTGGATGATTTCATCAAACGCAAGCGCGGGGAAGCGCCCATCAAATATCCGCATGCGAAACTCGAAGGGGTTTTGAGGGACACCTACGGCATCATTGTTTATCAGGAACAGGTTATGCAGATCGCCAACGTCCTGGCCGGTTTCAGCATGGCCCAGGCCGATGATCTCCGGCGGGCGATGAGTAAGAAGATCGTCGATGTCATGGAGAAAGTGCGGCAGCAGTTTGTTATCGGCTGTCAGAAAACCAGCAACATTTCCGAATTCGAAGCCAACAAGCTTTTCGATTTGATCGATTATTTTTCCGGTTACGGTTTTAATCGCAGCCATTCGGCGGCCTACGCGCTCATCACGTACCGCACGGCATATTTGAAAGCCAATTTCCCGGTTGAGTTTATGTGCGCGCTTCTGACAAGCGAAAAAGATAATACTGAAAAGGTCGTCGAATATGTCAAAGAGGCTTCGGTCATGGGCATCAAAGTTCTGCCGCCCAATATCAATACCGGCCTTGCCGCTTTTAACGTTATCGGTGAACGCGTGATCGATTACGGGTTGCTCGCCGTCAAAAACGTCGGCGGACTGGCGATCGAATCAGCTGTCGCCGAACGTCAAAAGAACGGCCCGTTCCAATCGATATTTGATTTCTGCAACCGGGTTGATTTGCGTCTTAACAACCGTAAAGTTGTTGAAAGTCTCATCAAGTGCGGAGCGATGGACGGTTTTAAATTGTTCCGTTCCCAGTTATTGGCAATGTCGGAACGCGCCCTCGAGGTCGGCATCAAATCTCAGCAGGAACAGGAAACCGGACAGATTTCATTTTTTTCGATGGGGAATGACTCGGGCGGTTTTAACAAAAATATCGAAAGTGTGCCCGACATCAAAGAATGGCCGCAGTCGCAGATTCTGGGCTATGAAAAAGAACTGCTCGGGTTTTATCTGAGCGGTCATCCGCTGGACCGTTATAAAAATGAGATTGCGGAATTTTCCGACTGCACCACCAAATCGATCCGCAAGGTTATTGATGGGCAGGAAGTTAAAATTGTTGCTCTTCTAAAAGCGGTCAAGCTGACGACCACCAAGAAGACCGGTGAGCGCATGGCCATCATACGTCTGGAAGATGTTGAAGGAGAATTGGAAGCGGTGATTTTTCCGTCTTCGTATCCCAATATTGCCAATTCACTTAAGGAAGGTATTGTCGTTATCGTGAAGGGACGGGCAAGTCTGAAGGAAGATCCGCCAAAAATGATTATCAGCGACGTCAAAGGCATTGATGAGGTTTACAAACTCATCAAGCAGATCAATGTGGATGTTTCCGAGTTCGGTGTTGAGAATCTGGACTTGATCAAAAATAAGCTGGCGCGATTCCCCGGTCGGATACCTGTTTGTTTGCAATTAGATACAAAAAATTATAAGAGTGTCCAGATCAAGGTGGGACGGGAGCTTTATGTTTCGCCCAGCGAAGTGCTTATCGATGAGATCAAGGGATTGGTCGGTGAAAAACATCTGCACGTCGTGATCTAAACTGCCGTCACCGTCGAACTGCCGGCATTCCGCATCCGGCCGTTAAATTACTTGACACCATAAACCCATGTTGATACTATGGTTACGTAATTAACATTCTAAGGGTTGACGGGCGCATGTGTCCGTCTGGAGGAGACAAAACTCATGACAAAAAAAGATATTGTATTACGCATCACGGATATGACGGGCATTAAACAGGTTGACGTCAAAAAGATTGTTCAGAAAACGTTTGATGTCATCGTCGACAGCCTTATGCGCGGTGAAAAAGTCGAGCTGCGCAACTTCGGCGTGTTTAAGATCAAGGAACGCCGCGCACGCTTCGGCCGCAATCCTCGTACCGGCCAAAGTGTTCCGGTCCCGCCCCGCAAAGTGGTGGTCTTTAAGCCCGGTCTGGAAATGAAACATAAAATGAAATAATGATTCAACGAGGCTTAAGATCGGTGTTTAAACAGTTCAATCAATAATATTGTTGACCTTTCTTTCCCAACAAGTTGCTGTTGTTGGAATTGAAGATGTTTGTCAGTTGAACAAAGAAAGGTCAATCAGGGCACGGCATGCCGTGCCCTTGCGTTTTTCCTGAGTACTTATGACCAAACAATTTTCCATACCCCGAGGCACGTCCGATGTATTGCCGGCCGCCATGCCGCTTTGGGAGAAACTCGAGTCCAAGGCCAGGGACACATTGAAACTCTATGGTTTTTCCGAAATCCGCACGCCTATTTATGAAGACATCAATTTGTTCAAGCGCTCGATGGGCCAGACGAGCGATGTTGTCAACAAACAGCTTTTGGAAATTTTTCCTGTCTCGCCATTCATTGAAGAGTTAAAAGAAGCAGCCAAATCCAATCAAAACATTAGTGGGCTAATTTCAGAGCTTGTTAATAAAGAAATCTATGCGTTGCGTCCCGAAGGGACTGCTTCTGTTGTCCGCTCTTACATTGAAAACCGTTTGGATGTGCAAGAAGGAATATCGAAGCTTTTTTATATCGGTCCCATGTTCCGCGGCGAACGCCCCCAGAAGGGACGCCTTCGCCAGTTCCATCAAATCGGTGTCGAAGCCATCGGTGTCGACACCGCGTCTCCTTATCTGGATGCCGAGGTCATCGGCGTTGCCGTCCGTCTTTTGCAGGAGTTCGGTCTCTCCGGATTCAAGCTCAAAATCAATAGCCTTGGTACCAAAGAAGACAAAGAAAATTTTTCCAAAATATTGCGCGAACAATTGAAGCCTAAACTGAATGATTTATGCGAAGACTGCCGCAGCCGTTTTGACCGTAACGTTTTCCGCGTTCTCGACTGCAAGAATTCCGGATGCCAGGCGATTGTCAATGCGCTCGAATTTGGTGATCAACATCTTTCGGCAGAAAGCCGGAAGTATTTCAAAGAAGTTCGTGAATCGGTGGCGAGTTTGAGCATTGCCTGTGAGTACGATCCAAAACTCGTCCGCGGTCTGGATTACTATACGCATACGGTTTTCGAGTTCATCGGCGGAGGATTGGGAAGCCAGGACGCGCTTGGCGCCGGCGGAAGATATAACGGATTAGTTTCCGAGTTGGGCGGTCCCGCCGCGGACGCGGTCGGTTTCGCGCTCGGCATGGAACGCATACTTTTGTCAACGGGTGAAGGCGCTTCTCCGGAACGTAAGCTTGATTCTTTTATGGTGGCGCTTGGAGAAGCGGCGTACAAAAGAGCTTTCGTCATCACGGATTTTATCCGCAAAAGCAATGTCAGCTGCGATATGGCCCATCGTCCCGGCGGTTCGATGAGAAGTCAGATGCGTCTCGCGGATAAACGCGGTGCCAAATATGTTTTGATTTTGGGCGATGATGAAGAAAAAAGTCATTCGGTCATTGTGAAAAATATGTCAACCGGCGATCAGGAATTGGTCGGCTGGGATGAAGTGGTTGAATATTTAAAAAAGAAAATAACGTAGGGGCGGTCATTGACCGCCCGTACAATATTTGTATTAGGAAAGAGGTTTCAATGTTGCGTACGCATACTTGTGGAGAATTGAACAAAAATTTCAAAGATCAGACAGTGACGCTCTGCGGCTGGATCCATCGCCGCCGCGATCAGGGAAAATTGATTTTTATCGACATCCGCGACCGTTACGGAATCACCCAGGTCGTTTTCGTTAAATCGGTGGCTCCGGAAGTTCACTTGATTGCGGAGAAGCTCGGACCCGAATTTGTTGTGAAGATTACCGGAACCGTGAATGTCCGCCCGGAAAAGAACGTGAATAAGGACATTGCGACCGGCGACGTTGAAATTCTGGCCCAAGGATTGGAAATTCTAAATCCCAGTCTTGTGCCGGCATTTGAGATCGATGATAATTCGCTGGCTTCCGAAGATGTTCGCCTGACGTACCGCTATCTTGATTTAAGAAGGCCTAAAGTTCTCAACAACCTTAAGACCCGTCACCAGATTTGTTCCACCATCCGTCAGTTTTTAAACCAGGAAAACTTTTTTGAAATTGAAACGCCGGTCCTGACTAAATCCACTCCGGAAGGCGCGCGCGACTTTTTAGTTCCTTCACGTCTGAAGCTGGGCGAATTCTTCGCGCTGCCGCAGTCCCCGCAGCTGTTCAAGCAAATCCTTATGGTCGCGGGCATGGACCGTTATTTCCAAATTGTTAAATGTTTCCGCGACGAAGATTTGCGCGCTGACCGTCAGCCGGAATTCACCCAGCTCGATATGGAGATGTCGTTCGTTGATGAGGAGGATATCTTTTCGGTGACCGAACGTCTCTACCAGAAAATTTTTAAAGAGATCAAAGGGATCGATCTGCCCATTCCGTTTCCGCGCATGACCCACCGCGAGGCGATGGAGAAATATAATTCCGACAAACCGGACATCCGCAAAGAAGGACAGGATTTCGCTTTTCTTTGGGTGACCGAATTTCCTTTATTAAAATATAATGCCGACGAAAAACGCTGGGACAGTGAACATCATCCGTTCACGTCGGTTATGCCCGAAGATGTTTCTTTGCTGGAAAAAGGGGAGTATGCCAAAGTCCGGTCACGCGCATACGATCTTGTCTTAAACGGCAATGAGATCGGCAGCGGTTCGGTTCGTATCCACAATCGCGAGTTGCAGCAGAAAATTTTTGATATAATCGGACTCAGCAGTGAAGAAGCGCAGAAGCGTTTCGGATTTTTATTGCGTGCGTTTGAGTACGGGGCGCCGCCGCACGCCGGTGTCGCTTACGGGATCGACCGCCTGACCACCATTTTAAACGGCCTCGATTCCATCCGCGATGTCATTGCTTTCCCGAAGACGCAGAGCGGAAGCTGTTTGATGACGGAAGCGCCGTCGTCCGTTGATGAGAAACAGTTGAAAGAACTCGGACTGGTGGCGTTGAAGACAAGTAAGCAGTAGGAAGTAAGTAGTAAGCAGAAGAATGAAAGTGCTGATAGATTGCCTGGGTAAAAGATTTCTGCATACTGTCTAGTGCATACTGCTTACTTAAAAAAGGAGATCGAATGAGATTCCGATTGCTTTTAAGCGTTGTGTCGTGTGCGGTGGTGTTTACCGCCGCGGGATGCGTGTCTAAACCCAGATTTTATGCGGTTGACCGTCCGCGCGTGGATCAGGCTAATACCGGCAACTCCGGTTACATCGGTGGGGATAAGAAGGAGGGCGATTCGATTGATGGACGTTCGACCCGCCGCATTTACGTTTTTGAGTTTGACCGAAAAAAGAAGCTGGAGGCTGAGAAGGCCGCACAGGCCGCGCAAGCGGCTGAATCCGCGACAATCACAACGACCACGATTGCGGCGCCGGCAGCCGAACCCGCCAAGCAGCAGGGTATTACCATTCCTTATATTGGCGACGATGAAAAGGCAGGCCAGATTGCGGCGACTGACTTATCAGTGTCCGGCATGCAGTACACGGTCATGAAAGACGACACACTTCAAAAAATTTCCAAGAAAGTTTACGGATCTCATGGCAAATGGACCAAAATATACGATGCGAACAAAGATAAAATTAAGAACCCGAATTTTGTAAAGCCGGGGACAGTCATAACCATTCCTCCCCTTGAATAACGAAGAAGGCGCACATGCAGATTTTTTTAAAATTCGATCAAAATAAAGCCATACAGCTTTTGTTCGGCCGGTATGATCAGAATCTCAAGATCATTGAAAAAGAACTTAACGTCAAGATCAGCCGGGAAAACGAAGGCATCAAGATCATCGGCGAAGAAGCGCAGATGCAGAAAGCCAATGAGCTTTTCAATTATCTGTATTCTTTTGTTGAAAAGGGCAGGGACGTTAAGAAGCGTGATATCATTTATGCCCTGAGGCTTGTCGAGAAAGATAAAGATTTTGACTTCAAGCGTCTGGCAAAGGAAAAGATCGAGGTTTCCGGCAGCTTGGTCACGCCCAAAACCAAAGGGCAGATCGAATATGTCGAGGCCATCAAGAATTATGACATTGTTTTCGGCATCGGCCCCGCCGGTACCGGTAAAACGTATCTGGCCATGGCCATGGCGGTCAACGCCTTGAAGAAAGGTCTGGTGCGCCGCATCATTTTGACGCGTCCCGCTGTTGAGGCCGGTGAAAATCTCGGTTTTTTGCCTGGAGATTTAGTGGAAAAAGTTTCACCTTATCTGCGTCCGTTGTATGATGCTTTACGGGATATGATGGAAGCGGAAAAAGTTGAGCAGTACGCTGAGCAGGGGATCATTGAAGTGGCCCCGCTTGCCTTCATGCGCGGGAGAACCTTAAATGAAGCGTTTGTCATTCTGGATGAGGCGCAAAACAGCACGCCGGAGCAGATGAAGATGTTTTTGACGCGTCTCGGTTTTGATTCCAAGACGGTCATCACCGGCGACATCACCCAAAGCGATCTGCCGCAGGGTGAACGGATCGGGCTTGTTGACGCGATGGAAAAGCTCAAAAACATTTCTGAAATCAAATTTATCCACCTGACAAGCGAAGATACCGTGCGCCACGAATTGATCCAGAAGATCATCGAGGCCTATGACGCCAGCGGGAAGTAAGACAAAGTTATGAACGCGACAGCCAAATCCAACACGATCCGGCGCAGCATGTGGCCTGCCATCATAGGCGTTTCAATCCTATTGATTCTGGGTGTTGTTCTTGCCATCAGCAAATATTCGCTTGTCATTCCGCTTCTCTTGTTTTTTCTGGCTGTGCATCTGGCTTATTTCGGGAAAGCCAACATCAGACTTCTGGTAAACCTCGGACTTTTGCTCGCCCTGTTGATGTTTTTAACCAACCTGTTGCGCGCGTATCCGCACATCACTCCGCTTTACATTCCTGTTGCCAGTTTCACGATGTTAACGATGCTGTTATTCAATGATCTTCAGCTTGTTTTTCTCATGGCATTTATTTCCAGCGCCGTTGTGACGCTCATGACCGGCGGTCCAATGAGCATGATGATCCCATTCTTTTTAAGCGGGCTCGTTGGGGCTTATACAGTGAGGGGTGCCCGCACGCGCGGCAGGCTGATCGCCGCCGGTATTTATGTGGGGCTCATCCAGGTCGTGTGCGCCCTCTTGCTCAATCCCGTGGTTACGCCCGCGACATTCGATCTTGTCGTCAAGCCGCTTTTTATCAACGGTATCATCTGTTTTTTTGTGGTGGTCTCGACCCTCAAAATATTTGAAACCATTTTCGGCGAGATCACGCATTTCACGCTTTTGGAACTCGCGGATTCATCGAGCCAGCCGCTTCTCAAACGAATGATCATTGAGGCGCCGGGAACGTATCATCACAGTCTTATTGTAAGCAACTTGGCGGAAGCCGCGGCGGACGCGATCGGCGCTCACGGACTTCTGGCTCGTGTGGGGTCGTATTATCACGACATCGGCAAGATGGTCAAACCGGAATATTTCACCGAAAACCAGATGGTCTCGGGCAACAAGCATGATGACTTGGAGCCGTCCATGAGCCGGCTGGTGATTTTAAATCACGTGAAGGAAGGCATCGAGCTTGCCAAGAAAAACCGCTTGAACCAGAGGATCATTGATTTTATTCCGCAGCATCACGGGACGGCGCTGATTTTTTATTTTTATCAGAGAGCCCTGGCGGAAGCGGGCGGCGAGAAGGTGGATGAAGAGAACTACCGTTATCCCGGCCCCAAACCGCAGACACGGGAGACCGCGATCGTTATGCTGGCGGATTCCGTCGAAGGGGCGACGCGGGCGCTCGATGAGCACTCGCCCGTCAAGATCGATGAGGTTGTCCGCAAGGTCATCAACAACAAGTTCATCGACGGCCAGCTGGATGAATGCAATTTGACGCTCCGGGACATCGACGTTATTGGAGGCACATTCTCGCGCGTCTTGACCGCCATGTATCATGGCCGCGTCAAATATCCGGAAAAAAAGGCCAATGGACATCACACTAAAAAATCTTCAGACGAAAATCCCCATCCTTCCGACGAGGATTAAAAAGCTCGTTCTTCAGACCTTCCGGCATTTGCGAGTTTCCAGGGCCGAGCTCTCCGTTGTTTTTGTGACTCCCCAGCGCATGAAATCTTTAAACGCCCGCCATTTAAGTCACAATTATACGACTGACATTCTGACGTTCGATTACCGTTTGTCTCCAAAAACAAAAGAGATTCAGGCTGAAATTATCATTTGCCCGGCGGTTGCCGCGCAGAATGCCGCAACTTATGACACCACGACCTCCGCCGAGATCGAGCTGTATCTGGTTCACGGTATTCTGCATCTTTTGGGTTATGACGATCACTCGCCCAAAGACATCACACGTATGAGAAAAAAGGAAGCGGAGATTGTGAGTTTCTTAAGAAAGAAACCATGATGCATCCTGAGTCCGCGCGATGAAACGATTACTCACCATTTTCATTCTTACCTACACTTTTTTTCTTATTGAGTTTCTTCTCTTTGATGTTTTTGGCCGCTGGGGAAAGCCGGACTTGCTTTTGATTCTGATTGTTTTTTTCAATCTGTATCTGGGGATACGTTACGGACTTTTGGCCGCAATTTTTGCAGGCATTTTCAAAGATGCATTCAGTTCCGAAGTTTTCGGAACGTATATTTTTCTGTTCATGTGCTGCGCGTTTTTCGCGACAGTTATGCGCCGCAACTTCTATCGTCCCGGTTCAAAATTATCCAGGCTTATGGTTACCGGCGGGGTGGTGTCGGTTTTTGTTTTCGCTCAGGGGCTTTTATATGCCATGAACAATGATGTGAATTGGACAGTCGTTTTTCAATATGTCTTTATTCCGGAGATTCTCATCACCATGCTGTCGGCGACGTTTGTCTTTTCAAGGTTAAAAACTCTGGCGGATAAAATTCGTCTTTAATCCTAGTGACAATGTTCAGAAAACTGATTGCTGAGCTGATCACTGGCACTGGTCACTGATACTTTATAAATTCCCATGCGTATCCGAATCGTCAAATACATAACTTACTTTCTGCTTCTTGCGGTTGGGGTTAATCTGTTTTATCAGCAGGTCATACGGGGACAGTATTACTATAATTTGAGCATGCGTAACCGCATCCGTGTCGTTGCTTTGGAAGGCGCGCGCGGAAAAATCTTTGACCGTAAAGGCGCGGTACTCGCGGATAATATTCTGACATTCAACGTTTCCGTGGTCTCCCAGGACATCGACGACCGGCGGGCCCTGTTTACATATCTGTCGAATGTTCTTCATGTTTCCGCCGACGAGCTTAACAAAAGATTCAGGCGGAAATTTCTGACTCCGTTTACTCCGATCGTCATTGCCGAGGATATTCCGCGCGATGTTGCCGTCGAGATCGAGGAAAATAAGTTCCATTTTCCCGGGCTCATGGTCGAGGAAAGTTACCGGCGTGTTTATCCTCAGGGCGCGGTGGGGGGGCATGTATTGGGATATGTCGGAAAAATAAGCCGGGCCAAAATCGAACAGCTCAAAGATTACGGATACAGCCTGCAAAGCATCGTGGGTTATACGGGAGTGGAGGAATTTTATGACGATGACTTGCGGGGGGAGCCCGGCGGAAGGCAGATCGAGATCAACAACCGCGGGCAGGAAGTCAGGCTGCTCGGCTTAAGAAATCCGAAGGTGGGCAATGACATTGCGCTTACCATCGACCAGGACATTCAGGACACCGCCGATGAACTGCTGCTGGGAAAACGCGGCGCCGTGATCGTCATGGACGCGGACAACGGCGAAATTCTCGCGCTCGTCTCATCGCCCGCGTTCGACCCCAATGATTTCGTTGATCCCAACAGCCGCAGGGAAATAGGAAATTATTTTCAGGACGCGGCATCGCCTCTTTTAAACCGCGCGACAAGCGGGCAGTATCCGCCGGGATCCGTGTTCAAGATTCCTGTCGCGCTCGCCGCTCTGGAAACAAAAAATATCACCCGAAATACTACTTTCATTTGTCCCGGTTATTATTCAATCGGCAAATTCCGTTTCGGATGCACGCAGGTGCACAACGACGAGAATTTGATCCAGGCGATCACCCATTCGTGCAACGTATATTTTTATCATCTGGGTCTTCTCGTCGGGTCCGACGAGGTCAGGCGATTTGCGCGCATCATGGGAATGGGGGGGAAGACCGGCATCGATCTTCCGACCGAAGCCCCCGGGTCGGTCCCAAGCCGGGGTTCACAGCGCGGTCAGTGGTTCACGGGAGATACTCTGAATTTTTCCATCGGACAGGGAAAAATCTTGGCAACTCCGCTGCAGCTTGTCAAGATGATGTCCGTTGTCGCCAACCGAGGAAAAATCGTTCAGCCGCATTTTATTCTATCCATTGGTGGAAAACCAACCGACCGTTTTGCGAAGACGTCCATGCTTCGTTTAAGTCCCGCCACATTGACTCCGCTTGAAGAAGGTTTAAGAAGCGTTGTCGAAGATTCCAGCGGTACTGCGCATGATCTGAAAATTCCCGGGCTTAAAAGTTTCGGAAAGACCGGGACCGCGCAGGCTGGGCAGGGCAAGGAGAACCACGCGTGGTTTGTGGGATATTCCCGTTCGGACATACGAACGGTGGTTTACTGTGTGTTCCTGGAACACGGCGGTTCCAGTCATAATGCGGTTCCTCTGGCACGTGAACTTCTTCTTCGCATGCAAGGCATCGAGGCCATTTGAACAGTTATAAGCCCCCCGCAAGAACGGGCCGCAGGAAAATGACTATCTGATGCGATACAAACGGTTTACATGTTCCGAAAAACCCAATCTGTATTTCGTATTTTGTTCGAAATATCGCGATTTTAAAATTTTTCTTAAAAAATTTTAATGATTTAATGAACTATTAATTAACCCGACGGGGAAAACATGTTTTCGCAGCGGTCAGCATTGAAAATAATTCAAACAAAACTTGTTTACATGCATCCATCAATTAGAATGCTATTAGAAAAATTCAAACTACTAAATTTTATTGGACTTATACTCAAATCACTAGATGCTATTGAGCCAGTTAAAAAAATTGACCGAGAATTTCTTCTGGGTATTCGTTTCTCTTCTGACATCCTTCCTTCTTGTTTTTCCATCCAGTCTTGCCCAAGCCGCTGATATAGAAGCCGTCACCGATTCGACAGACGGTTCGTCCGGATTTTCCATCCGCAATTCCGCAAGCGTCGAACAGGCCCACATTGATTCCATCGGTAACATCGCCGCACGCGGCTGTATCCGCATCGACAGCGGCCTGGTGGAATGTTCCGAAACAGAAGGTTTGGTCGTTGACGGCAACATCGGTCTGGGCACCGTCAATCCGTTAGGCAAACTCCAAGTGGTCGGTGGATTGGCCCGTTTTGGTTTGGGCGGCACAGTCGACTTTGCCGCCGGCACCGGTGATGTTTATGTCCAGAACGACATGGAAGTCGATAATAATTTTTTTGGCAACCGAGTTTTGGTCGGAAGTAACGTGGGTATCGGCACGACATCGCCGCAGGCCGCATTGCAGCTGGCGGGCGGGGATGCGCTGATTGGTACCGGAACGTTCAATAACAGCACGGGATCGTCCGATCTTTATGTAACCGGAAATTTTGAAGTGGACGGAACGCTTTACGGTGACGGTTCCGGGATTACTGGTCTTGCGGCGGCCGGCGGCTGGAACGACAGCGGCGTTTTTGTTTACAATTCGACATCGACCGACCGGGTCGGTATCGGTACAAACTCGCCGGCATCATTGCTGTCGGTCGGTTCGGCATCGCAGTTCCAGGTCAACGTCTCCGGAGCGGTCACGGCAACGACAGGCATCGCGTCATCTGGCGGATATGTGCAGTCCGGTTCGACCGCAAACACTCTGACAGGTACGACAACATTTTCCGGCGCAACGGGCATTGTTGCCACCGGTAACGTCGGTCTGGGCACGACAGCTCCAGTTGCGGGACTGGCCGTCATGAACGGAAATGTCGGTGTGGGAACCTGGTCTCCGGTGTCGTTACTTGAAGTCCGCGGCGGAACAGGTTCCAGGTTCTGGACCGGTGCCGGTACGAATACGAACGCTAACGGGGCGGGAGAATTATATGTTGAAGGCGATCTTGAAGTGGACGGAATTATTTACGGAGACGGTTCGGGCCTGACCTCATTGCCGTCCGGCGTTGCGGCAGGCGGATGGACGGATGGCGGAACGAATATTTATACGACATTGACAACCGACACGGTCGGTATCGGTACAACTACACCGAACGCCGCATCGTTTGAAATCGTCAGACAGGGTACGACGGCACCTTTTAAAATTTCCAGTACCGGAACTGGCAGCGGAAATTTTGTTGTTGTCACATCAGCGGGCAACGTCGGTATCGGCACATCAACACCGGCTGGAGCGCTGGCTGTGCTAAATGGTAATGTCGGCATCGGGACCGTGAGCCCTATTTCAAGTCTGCAAGTTATCGGAACAGTCACAGCCACGAACTTTGTGGGGAATGGTTCCGGCCTGACCGGACTGGCGGCCGGAGCAACGATCACGGACGCAGACAATAATACAAGAGTCCAGGCTGAGGAATCAGCGAACGAAGATTATATCCGTCTGGACACCGCGGGTACGGAGCGCATGGTTATCAATCCGTCCGGTAACGTGGGTATCTCGACGGCGAATCCCGCTAATCTTTTGGCGGTCGGTCCGACATCGCAATTCCAGGTCAACAGCACAGGCGCCATCGCGGCCTCAACGGGCATCGCGACATCCGGCGGATACACGCAGTCCGGCACGGGCGCCAACACGTTGACGGGTACGACAACATTTTCGAACGCGACGACCGCGGCAGTATTCTCAACCGGTAATGTGGGCATCGGTACCACATTAACGACGGTTGCATTATTGAACGTTAACGGTGAAGTATATGCTGCTGGTCCCGTGGGCATCGGAACATTTACACCGACAGGTATGGTGGACATCCGCCAGGATGAAGTAAGAATCTGGACCGGAGCGGGAACGAACACCAACGCGACGGCAGCCGGAGAATTATATGTGGAAGGTGATCTGGAAGTTGACGGGACATTGTACGGCGATGGTTCCGGATTGACCTCACTACCGTCAGGCGTTGCGGCAGGCGGATGGACAGACGGCGGCACGAACGTGTACAACACAACGACCTCGGACAACGTGGGTATCGGGACGACAACCCCGACATCAACGCTCGAGATCGTCAAGACCGCAGCCGGGACAGCTCCGTTGATGGTGTCATCAACAGCGACCGGGGACGGTAATCTTTTGCTCATCACGTCGGACGGCAATACCGGTATCGGTACAACAACACCTGTGGGTGGTTTGACGGTGATGAACGGTAACGCCGGTATCGGCACCTGGAGCCCGACGGCGAAGTTGCAGGTCATCGGATCCATTTTGGCGACATCCTTCGTCGGCGATGGTTCCGGGATTACTGGTCTTGCGGCGGCCGGCGGCTGGAACGACAGCGGCGTTTTTGTTTACAATTCGACATCGACCGACCGGGTCGGTATCGGTACAAACTCGCCGGCATCATTGCTGTCGGTCGGTTCGGCATCGCAGTTCCAGGTCAACGTCTCCGGAGCGGTCACGGCAACGACAGGCATCGCGTCATCTGGCGGATATGTGCAGTCCGGTTCGACCGCAAACACTCTGACAGGTACGACAACATTTTCCGGCGCAACGGGCATTGTTGCCACCGGTAACGTCGGTCTGGGCACGACAGCTCCAGTTGCGGGACTGGCCGTCATGAACGGAAATGTCGGTGTGGGAACCTGGTCTCCGGTGTCGTTACTTGAAGTCCGCGGCGGAACAGGTTCCAGGTTCTGGACCGGTGCCGGTACGAATACGAACGCTAACGGGGCGGGAGAATTATATGTTGAAGGCGATCTTGAAGTGGACGGAATTATTTACGGAGACGGTTCGGGCCTGACCTCATTGCCGTCCGGCGTTGCGGCAGGCGGATGGACGGATGGCGGAACGAATATTTATACGACATTGACAACCGACACGGTCGGTATCGGTACAACTACACCGAACGCCGCATCGTTTGAAATCGTCAGACAGGGTACGACGGCACCTTTTAAAATTTCCAGTACCGGAACTGGCAGCGGAAATTTTGTTGTTGTCACATCAGCGGGCAACGTCGGTATCGGCACATCAACACCGGCTGGAGCGCTGGCTGTGCTAAATGGTAATGTCGGCATCGGGACCGTGAGCCCTATTTCAAGTCTGCAAGTTATCGGAACAGTCACAGCCACGAACTTTGTGGGGAATGGTTCCGGCCTGACCGGACTGGCGGCGGGTGCAACGATTACGGACGCGGACAATAATACAAGAGTACAAACCGAGGAATCAGCGAACGAAGATTATATCCGTTTAGATACCGCTGGTACCGAGCGCATGGTTATCAATCCGTCCGGTAACGTGGGTATCTCGACGGCGAATCCCGCTAATCTTTTTGCGGTCGGTCCGACATCGCAATTCCAGGTCAACAACACCGGTGCCATCGCGGCCTCAACAGGCATCGCGACATCGGGCGGATATACGCAGTCCGGCACGGATGCCAACACGTTAACGGGTACAACAACATTTTCCAACGCGACGACCGCGGCAGTATTCTCGACCGGCAATGTGGGCATCGGCACGACATCAGCAACGGTAGCGCTGCTCAATGTGAACGGCGAAGTTTATGCGGCCGGTCCTGTGGGGATCGGAACATTCACACCGACAGGTATGGTGGACATCCGCCAGGATGAAGTGAGGATCTGGACGGGAGCGGGAACTAATACTAACGCGACGGCAGCCGGAGAATTATATGTCGAAGGCGATCTGGAAGTTGACGGGACATTGTACGGCGATGGTTCGGGACTGACGTCATTGCCTTCAGGCGTTGCGGCAGGCGGATGGACAGACGGCGGCACGAATGTGTATAACACGGCCACCTCGGACAATGTGGGTATCGGTACGACAACACCGACCGTTAAATTGCAAGTCGTCGGAACAGTTAACG
>JAGNTT010000050.1 GCA_017987425.1 Candidatus Omnitrophota bacterium | reverse complement strand
CTTGGGAATACGCTCATTGTTGTTGAGCATGACGAGGAAACCATCCGCAAGGCCGATTATGTGATCGACCTCGGTCCCGGTGCCGGTGAATTCGGCGGCAGCGTTCTTTATGCCGGCGATGTCGAAGGTCTTTTGAAAAGCGATGATTCTTTGACGGGTAAATATTTGAACGGAACGTATCAGATCCGCCGTCCGGATTCCCGGCGGGAAATCGTGAAAACTAAATTTTTAAAGGTGATCGGTGCTTCCGCGCACAATCTGAAAAATATCGATGTCCAGATTCCTTTCGGAACCCTTGCTTGCGTCACCGGTGTTTCCGGTTCCGGCAAATCGACTCTGATCGAAGATATTTTATACAAGGCTTTGGCCCAGAAAGTTTATGGTTCCAAGGAAAAGCCCGGCGCTCACAAAAAGATCGAAGGCGTCGAACATATCGATAAGGTCATTGTCGTCGATCAGTCGCCCATCGGCCGTACGCCGCGGTCCAATCCAGCAACGTACACCGGTGTTTACAGTCACATCCGCGATCTCTTCAGCCAGCTTCCGGAATCGAAAATGCGCGGATATCAACCCGGACGTTTCAGCTTTAACGTCAAAGGCGGGCGCTGCGAGGCCTGCGGCGGCGACGGCATTAAAAAGATCGAAATGCATTTCTTACCGGAAGTGTATGTCCAATGCGAGATCTGTCATGGTAAACGATTTACCGATCAGACGCTCGAAGTTGAATTTAAGGGAAAGAACATCGCCGATGTCCTGGATCTTTCGGTGGAGGAGGCGATCAGTCTTTTTGACAGCATCCCGCGCATCCAGATCGTTTTGAAAACTTTAAACGATGTCGGCTTGGGCTACATTCGATTGGGCCAGGCCGCGACCACGCTTTCGGGCGGCGAGGCTCAGCGTGTCAAGCTCGCCAGCGAACTGTGCAAGCCGGCGACCGGAAGCACATTTTATATTTTGGATGAACCAACGACCGGTCTTCACTTTGCCGATGTGGACAAACTTTTACAGGTCCTCCAGAGGCTTGTTGACCGCGGCAACACGGTGCTTGTCATCGAGCATAATCTGGATGTGATCAAAAGCGCGGATTATCTTATAGATCTCGGCCCCGACGGCGGAGATAAAGGCGGAGAGCTGATCTTCAGCGGATCCCCCGATGACATCGTCAATCATCCGAAGTCCCACACCGGGCGCTTTCTCAAGGAGTTTATCGATCAGTCTTCGGCCAATCAATCACGACGTGAAAAGCAACTCAAACAGCCTGTTCAATCGAATTAAAAGAAGGGTTAATACCGGTACAATGAACGCCATGCTATTAAAATCCATACGGATATGGTGCGTTATTTTCTTTGTTTCATTCGTTGTCTCCTTTTCCCAAGTGTCGCCTTCTGCCTTTGCCGGGGAAGACGCCGAGAAGGAGCTTTTCTTCGTCGCGCAAAGCGCTTTTGATGACGGATTTTATGATGTCGCGATCCGCTACATCGAAGATTTTCTTCTCAAGTATCCTCAATCCGAAAAACGGGTCCAGGCCATGCAGCTCTCCGGCCAGTGTTATTTTTTTAAGAGCCAGTATCTGAAGGCTTTTAACGCATTTCAGGGGCTTCTTCAGTATTCTGAATTTAAGGATGCTACGCTTTTTTGGCTGGGAGAAACATATCTTAAAGGCCTCGATTACGCCCAGGCCGAAAAGAACTACAAACAGGTGATTGATCTCTATCCGGATTCCGATTATGTGCCGCAGGCATATTATTCTCTGGGCTGGACCCTCTTCGAGCAGAAAAAATATAAGGAAGCGGGTGAGATCTTTAAAAAGCTGATCGATAAATATCCGGGTCACCAATTGACGGAGGATGCATCGTTCAAGCTTGCCGAATGCTCCTACAATCAGGGCGATTACGCCGGGGCGATCGTATTGTTTAAAGGTTATCTACTTAAGTTTCCCCAATCTAATAAACTTGTCCAGGTGGATTTTAATATTGCCGAGTCGTATTACTACGGAGAAAAATTCCAGGAGGCGAATATATATTATAAGAAGGTCGAGGAGTCGGCTTCTGATCCGGTGCTGATCGTGGCTTCACTCATCAGTCAGGGTTGGGGGCATCTGAAGCTTAAAAATTATGATGCGGGCATTGAAGCATTTGATAAGGCTGAGACGCTGGGTCAGGAAAAGAACGTTTTGAATGACGAAATTTTTCTGGGGAAGGCGAGTTTTTATTCTGAGACCGGAGAGAATAAAAAAGCCCTGGATGCCTACGCCAAATTGATCGAGCTTTTTCCCAAGAGCACACGGATTGCCGAGTCTTATCTGGGTATGGCCAATGTCCATTATTCGATGCAGCAGTATCCTGAGGCGATCCGTGATTATGAAGCGGTGATCGAGTCCGGCTCGGCCGATCAGAAAAACAGCAATCAGGAGATTGTTGAAAAAGCCAACTTCGGGCTGGCCTGGACGTATCTTAAAATGGGCCAGATTGACAAATCGATCGCAAGTTTTCAAAGCGTTCTGGACAAAACCAAAAGTACGACGGTCAAGGTGAGCGCGCTGACGCAGATCGGCGACGCTTTTCAGGACACCGAGCGGTGGGATAAAGCGGTCGAAATTTACGACAGGATCCTCAAAGAATATCCGGGAAGTGTTTATGCCGACTATGTGCAGTACCGTCAGGGCATCGCGCTTTTGAAACTGGCCAAGATCGAATCCGCAACACTGGCCTTTCAAAGTCTGCGCCAGAATTTTCCAAAAAGCAAATATCTCGCCGACATCGATTATTATCTGGGCGTTGCCTATTTCAAAAAGAGCGACTGGCCGACAGCCATCAAATCCATCGAAACTTTCTTGAAAAACCCGAACCATCCGCCCGATTTCATTCCCGAGGCCAATTATGTGCTCGCTCTTTCGTATCTGAATATGTCGAAACCCGATGACGCGATCAAGATCTTTCAGAAAATCATCAAGATTTATCCAAATGATCTTGCGGTCGTGCGAAATTCCGAAATCGGGATTGCGAAAGCTTATCACGTGAAGGGCGATGACAAGGAAGCGGTCAAGCGTTTTAAGCTGATCATCTACAAATATCCCGACACCGATTCCGAGGCGGATGCCATGCTGTGGCTGGCGCAATATTATTTCAAAGCCGCCGATTATCCGCAGGCGATCGACCATTACCAGCAGATCCTAAAACGCTTTAAAGATATGGAGAAAAACGGGCTTGTGCATTATGAGCTCGGCCAGGCGTATGAATTAAATAAGGAGTTCGACAAAGCTTTGAGCGAATACAGAAGAATTCCGGAAGACGATAAAGAAATGACGGCCAAAGCCGGCCTCGCGATCGCCGGTATATTTTCCAAAGAACTCGCCCCCGATAAGGCCGCCGAGACTTATCAGAAGATCATCGACAGCAACCCTGATTTCCGTCGGGATGCGTATATGAAGCTGGCTCAGGTTTACCGCAAGGCGGGCAATTATGATCAGGAAGCCGAGACTTACGCCAAAGCCCTTTCGGCTTCAAAGGGTGCCAGCGGAATTGACGATGTGCAGCTGCAGTTTTTGACCGGTGACGCTTATGAAGCGATGAGCGCATGGGACAAGGCAGTCGAGGCGTATCTTAAAGTTCCTTATCTTTACAAAGATGAACTCGGGTGGGCGGTGAAGGCCTACTTGCGTGCGGCGCGGATTTTCGAAAACAATGAAGACTGGGAAAATGCCAAGACAACCTATCAAAAAGTTTTGACCTATCAGACCGAAGAGTCGAAATATGCGCAGGAAAGAATCGACTGGATAAAGAATTCCAGGCCTTCGAAAAATAAGAGATGAACGGATGCGTAAGCGTCATGGAGAATAAATAATGAACGTATGGGAAATTTTTGTCAAAGGCGGTCCGGTGATGTGGCCGATTGCGGTCTGTTCACTGGTGAGTCTGGCCCTTTTTATCGACAGGATTTCTTACTTTGCTTCCGTCACGACGGATGTGTATGCGCTTAAATCGAAAGTGTTCGATCTGCTTAAACAAAATCGTCTTAAGGATGCCATCGTCCTTTGCGAACAGGATCCTTCGCCCGCGGCCAAAATCCTGAAGGCCGGTATCATCAAATACGGCTCAGGACGGGAAGAGATCAAGGAGGCGATGGAACATGTCAGCCTGGTTGAAATACCGCAGCTCGAAAAAAACCTGCCGGCTTTGTCGACGATCTTTCATGTTGCGCCGCTCCTCGGTCTTTTGGGAACGGTGACGGGTATGACCGCGAGTTTTTATATGATTCAGGTTAGGGCCGTTGCGATGGACCCCTTGACCACCGGTGATGTTGCCGGCGGGATATGGCAGTCGCTTTTGACGACTATCTTTGGTCTCATCGTCTCTGTTCCGACGTTGCTGGTCTACAACTATTGTGTCGCCCGGGTCAATTCATTCGTAATCGACATGGAACGCGCAGCAACCGAACTTATCAATCTGCTTTCGCATTTGTCGGAATCCAATCCCCAATAGAGGTGTTCAAATGAAATTCAAACGTTATGCCAAGATGAAACAGGGCTTGCAGGCGTTTGACTTGGTGCCTTTTGTCGACGTCATAATTCAGGTACTTCTTTTTTACATCCTGGTTTCGGCGTTTACGTTCTCCCCGAATATCAGTGTCAGGCTTCCCAAGGCGGTCACGAGCGACGACGTGGAAGAAAAGAATACGGTGATCACGATCACTAGTGAAAATCTGATTTATTTGGGCGACAAGCTGGTATCCTTCAAGGATCTTAAAAGCCGGCTGGCACCTCTATCCAAACACAATGCTTCCATTCTGATCAAGTCCGACCGTCGGGCGTCGGTGGGACGAATCGTCGATGTCTGGAATTTATGCCGTATGCTCGGTATTGAGCGTCTCAACATCGCTACCGACGGTGATCAGTGATGGTCAATATTCTGCGCGTCAGGTTTTCCTTAATGTTTTCGCTCGTGCTCGCAGGAGCAATACATTTGTTTATTGCCAACGCGTTTGTTTTTACATTTCATGACATCGGTCCTTCCGTCAAGCCCGCATTTGTTTTTTTAGGGTCGTTCCTGAGACCGGAGGACGTTTCTTCATATACGGCGGAAAATTCCTCCGGCCGGGATAAAATAACGGCCCGCAAGTTTAATCTGGATATCCGCGCGGGATCCATATCCCGTGAATTCGACAAGCCTGATCTTCTGCACAAAGTGGGACAGCCGGAAAAATATCAGTTCAAACCCGCGCTGAAGCAGGAGGCGGGGGTATCAAAATCCAAGGTGCTGGATTCCGATGATTTAGGAATCGATCTGGCCCCGTTTACGCCTGTACGCATGCAGATCGACATGAAAGATACGAATGATCACAATTGATTTTTCGACAGCGGTTGCCGGCTTTTTAATTTTCGATCTGGCGCTTGTTATAGCCTTGTGGGCCATCTATAATTGTCGTGGAAAGAAAGAAGCGGACGTTCAGGATTCGAATTATTTCAGGCAGTGCCCATATTGCTGTCTTGTTTTCTTTGATTACGAAAAAAGCAGTTTGCGCACATGCCCTCAGTGCAAAAGTCTCATTGAAAACAGTGCCGCTTCCAGGAGTCTTTGATGTTGCGCAAGAGAAAGAGCGATGAATCCGGAATGGTGATGATTGTGGTCCTCATGGTCACTATCATCATCATGGTTTACAGCATCGGGATTCTAAGCCGGGGCGCCTCGCAGGTTATCTCGGCAGAAGACCAGGTCGACAAGATCAAAGCCGAGCAGTTAGCCATGGGCGCTTATGCCAAAGCCTATTCCGATGCCGCCAGCGGGGCCGCCATCCCCACTTCTTTTACCGAAACCCTCAATAACAAGACCTTCACGGTGAATGTTTCCGATGCCGGTGCCACCGGCCCGCTAAGCACAAACACCATCACGTTTTCCACAAACATCTCCAATTAAATATATATACTTAAATAAAGGTTAAAAGCGTTGACAAAGCAATAGGGGTATTGTCTAATGCTTTTGAATGTAAATTGACGCTGATAAAGTCAGTCATCGACTGGGTTTTTACCTTTTTCCGTTAACCATCGGGCGTTTTTGGCTCCGTATATCCGCAAATTTTATGTCTAATGGGAAAAATGTAGGATTATTTTGGGGCATTAACGCATTTAGCATCGTTGAAACTCAGCAAGATGTCCCGCAAAAGGCTTTCCGTGTTCCGTTTTCTCCCTCTGCGGAAGCTGACCACGTATCTCCCGCACCAAATGACGACGATTTCCGGTTTATAGCACCCCTTAAAGAAGCTTTGAAAGCCAATAACATCAAAGCTGCCGATGTGAATCTTGTTCTTCCATCCAAAGACATCGTCATCAGATCTTTTGTGATCCCGTTCTTAAAAGCGAGCGAGGTAAGAAGCGTCGTCGAGTTTGAGATTAAAAAGTATATTCCTTTTCACATCAAAGACCTTTCTTTTAGTTTTCATGCCGCAACATTCACTGAGGATAAGATCAAACGGATGAGAGTCCACTTCGTGGCCGTCCGTAAAGAGATATTGGAGAGATACAAAAATGTTTTGCAGCAAGTGGGTTTAAATGTTGTTTACAGCGAGCCCGCGCCGATGTGTTTAGTCAGGGTTCTTCTGCAGAAAAAGATCATTAAGTCGGACCAGAAAGTCGCCATCATCAATACGGATTTTAATGATGCCGGCATCATCGTTGTGGATAAAGGTATTGTTCAGTTTGTCCGCGATTTTCAGCTGCAGAATCCCACATTAAACGTGGCCCCGCTCGATTTGGAAATGCTCAGAAAGAAACTGCTAAATGAAATTAAAATTTCGCTGGATTTTTATATCCGCCAGTTCAGAAGCGAGAAAATAGAAGAACTTTACGCGCTGTCTTTTGCGTCCGATCAGGATCTGAGCGCCACTTTGCAGAAAGAGCTGGAGATATCAACCAAAAAAGTCAATTTGCAGCCTTGGGCGAAATCTTTGATTCCTTTGGAGTCGGGGATGTTGTGCGCTCACGGGATTAATTTACGGGGTATTTCCAAGACGGTTGAATTTAACCTTTCGGGGGTTATGCCCGTCCCGACGACCACTTCCAAAATTCAGGAAAAAATTCCGGAGGAATATATACCCGCCATCAGAGTGGCGGTCGTGTGCGCGGCTTTGCTTGCGGTTGTGTTTGTTTTGACAAAGATGGAGACGGCTCAGTTTAAAAAGCGGTACGATGCGATTGTCGATGTTCAGGGCGCTTTCGTGGAAATGAAGCCGGATGAAATCAAGGCCAGAATCACAGAGAACCAGAAGAAGCTCAAGGACTATAAGATCGCCTATCAACCCACGGAGATGGCCTTTCTTTTGACGCACATTTCCAAGCTCCTGCCGTCGGGAATGTGGCTGACGACAATCGAGGCGCAGTACGTCAAGGAAAAGGAAAAACCTGTTGGTTCGAATCAGGTTCAGGCTCCGCCGGTGGTAAGTGAGGATGGGGCATCTTCGCCGGACAGGGCGATCTTGTTTACGATCAATGGATTCGCGTATACAGAAGATCCCAATGAGCAATTTAAAATGGTTTATGCGCTGGTGAACGCGCTAAAATCCGATGCAACGCTGAAGAAATACGCGAAGAATATAAATTTGGCGGGAATTCAAAGTCAGCAAAGCGGCGACTCTGTGGTGACAGCCTTTAAAGTTCAGGTCAAATAAGCCATGAAGATTCCTGATATAAGCAAGATCGATATCAAAGATATCGACGTCGTCAAAATTCAAAACGAGCTCATGCAGCGTAAAGAGCTGGTCGTCCAGGTTTTGCTCGCGCTTGCTTCTATTGTCGTCGGAGTATCCGCATTTAACGGCAGCCAGGCCGAGATTGCGAAGTATAAGTCCCAGATTGCGTCATTGCAGGCCAAGACCGGCGCGATTGATGAATATAACAAGACGCAGGGGGAAGTTAAGGATTTTATAAATAAAGTTCCGGCGCCGGTTTCTCAGGATAAAATGATTACTCTTGTAACCGACCTTGCGGGCAAGAACGATGTCAAAATTCTCACGTTCAATCAGGCCGATGCCGAGAAAAAAGGAACGTTGATCACAATCGCGGTCAATTTTTCTTTGGAGACCAATTCATTCGCGAATATGATACGGTTCATGGCCGATATTGAACGCGATAAAGATTTTATGCAGATATCGACTTGTAAAGTTGAGCCGCAGCTGAACGCGAAAATATCAGGCAATAATCCTGGCGTACCGCTTATTTTTCATGTGGATGTGGTTTCTCTCAAGGTGGAGCAATGAGAACGTGTCGCTTGATTGTGTGGCTGACGGCCGCGGGTTTTTTATGGGCGGGGAACGCTTTTGCCCAGGATGATTTTCTAAAAGATCTGGAGACTATGAAGGATCCGTTTAAGTCGCAGTTGCCGCCGCCCAAGGTTGTGGTTCCGCCTCTGGCAGTCCTCCAGCCGCATAATGGCCGGCAGGAAACAGTTTCTCCAAATCTTACTAAGCCCGCGGGTGATCCTTCGGATCCTTCACGCACGATCCCGAGGGTGCATCCGATTACTGGGCCTAAGCCGCAGGAATCTATAACTATCAAGGGGATTGTCTGGAACACAGGCGCCCCGCAGGCTATAGTCAACGACAAGATTGTTCGCTTAGGAGACACGGTCAACGGCATGGAAATAATTTCGATTCGCCAAAACGGCGTTGAATTTTCCAATAACGGTACCAAGGTGTTGATCAAAATGCCCGATGACCAATCCGCTGCCGCTAAGAAACCGTGAATTTTTAGGAGAAAACATGAAAAAGTTTAGAGTGATTTTACTGGCGGTTCTCATTCTGGCATACGGGATTCATGCGGACGTTTATGCCGCTTATCCGAACGAAGACAGCCGGTTCTCTTATCCTAATTATTCCAAACGGATTTCCATGGACTTTAAAGATGCGTCTTTAAACGATGTCCTGAAGATATTTTCCAAGCAGTCCGGCATGAACTTTATCGCCGCAAGCGATTTGAATGATAAAAAAGTCACTTTGTTTTTTGACAATATTCCGATCGAGGAAGCGCTGGAAAAGATTTTAAGCGCCAACGGTCTGACTTATGAAATCCAGGAAGGAAGCGATATCTTTATTGTCAAGCCGTTTCCCGCCGAAGGTCAGGAACTTGAGACGCGTATTTACCGTCTGAAATATGCCACGGTGCCGTCGTCCAAACTCAACAGCACAATTTCCATTGATTCAGGAAGTTCTTTGGGATCGTCGGGTTCTTCGGGAGGCTCGGCGGCGCCTTCCGGCGGTGCCGGTGGAAGTTCCGGCTCGGCCGGCGGTATACTTACCGCTGTCAGAGGTGTTATCAGCAGATTTGGGAAGGTCATGGAAGATCCCAGAACAAACAGCCTGATCGTCACCGACATCGTAAGTCAGTTTAAATTTATTGAACAGCTGATCGCGCGTCTGGATGTTGATATTCCCCAGATTTTGATTGAGGTTCAGATGCTCGATGTTTCAAAAGTCAACTCAGATCTGATCGGCGTCAAATTCAGCGATAAGCTGGCCGAGTTAACCGGGGCGAAAAGGCAGACGCTTTATCCATGGGATCTGCAGTTTCTTCAAGACAAGGGATATGCGTTTGAGGATGCCGAATATACGGCCGGTCTTCTCGACACTTCAGTATCGAAGATCATAGTGCAGTTCCTTGAAACTCAATCCGACACCCGCAATCTGGCGAGACCGAGAATCATGACTTTGAATAATCAGTCCGCCCAGATCAAGATATCGACAGATGAAGCCATTGGAATCACAACCCAGACGACATCGGCGGGTGGGTCGGCGGATACGACCAAGGAAGCTGAACGCGTGCAGACCGGTGTGTTCCTGCTTGTGACGCCTCAAGCCAATATGGCGACAGGCGAAATTACGCTTGCGGTTGCGCCTAAAGTCATTCAGGCCAGGACAGGTGCTACGTTCGGCGATCAGACGTTTAAAGATGCCGAAGAACGCGGGTCGCAGCAGATCATGAAGCTTAAGGACGGCGAAACCGTGGTCGTCGGCGGGTTGTTGCGCAGCGACGATACGGAAACGATTACGAAACTTCCCATCTTGGGAGATATTCCCTTGGTGGGACGGGCATTTCGCCATAAGGATAAAAATAAATCCGAACGTGAATTGCTGATTTTTATCACGCCGTCGATTGTCCGTGAAAGCGATGTTGCTAAACCGTCGGTCAAAGGTGATACTCAAAATCTTGTCAGAGAACAGAGCATGCCTGACAAGAAAAGGATACAAATTGATAAAGAACTCAAATCCATAGAACGTCAGCGGTATTAATATGTCAACACGTTTACGATTAGGTGAAATTTTAATCGATCAGGGGCTGATTACGGAAGCCCAGCTTCAGGAGGCCATCGTACTCCAGAAGCAGGAGAACGCCCGTCTCGGCGAGATCCTGTTGAAAATGGGCATGATCAAAGAAGAAACGCTGGCGGCTGCTTTAGGGGCTCAGCTTCTTATTCCTTATGCTTCGCGCAGTTCTGGGCTGCTTAAGCCGCAAGGAGACCAGGGGCTTGAAAAATTAGTCACCCAGGATTTTGCCCAAAAGTTTCTCGCTCTTCCTCTGGCGAAAAATATGGGGTCGCTCACATGCGCGGTCTTTGATCCGCTTGACCTGATCATGCTGGATAATCTTAAAGTCATTACCGGATGCGAAATCAATCTTGTGATCGCCACAAAGTCGGACAT
>JAGNTT010000049.1 GCA_017987425.1 Candidatus Omnitrophota bacterium | reverse complement strand
TTTGCGTCACCGCTCCTGTTGAGGGCGAAGGCCCATTCTGTCTCGACATGGCAACGACCACCATCACATGGAACAAGGTCAAGATGCACCGCGAGCGCAATGCGCCGCTCGCGCCCGGGCTTGCCGCCGACGGTAAGGGAGAAAGCACGACCGATCCGCACATTGCCGAGAGCCTGTTTCCCATCGGCGGCTATAAAGGCTTTGGCTTGGGAATGGTCGTCGACATTCTTTGCGGGCTGATGAGCGGCATGCCGTTCGGCCGCGAGATCACAAGCATGTATCAGACGCCGCTCGATCAGAAAAGATACCTGGGGCAATTCTATATGGCGCTCGACATCTCCAAGTTTCAAGATACGAAGCTCTTTAAGTCCAGACTTAAGAAATATATGGATGAGATCCGCCGCGAACCGGCCAAAGATCCGTCTAATCCGATCCAGGTGCCGGGTGATCCGGAGAAAAAAGCCTTTATTCAAAGAACCCGCGAAGGAGTTCCGTTGGCTCCTGCAGAATATGTAGCCATTCAGGAAACGTGCCGGGCGCTTTCTGTGAAATTTCCATAGTCTTGATTCGTTTTTAGCTTAAACAGGGTATTGTGATCAATGTCATAGGTTCGAAAGTGATAGCCTGGTTCAAGATAAATCTTTGATGTTTTTGTTAGATAATATTCAAATTAATACTAAAATAAGTCAATAATTAAGGATATTGTTGAGGTATATTCATGCCTATAAAAGCAGGCGGTTTTTTAGAGAATTGGGACATTGATTGCGGTCAGACCATAGGTCTCATTTTTGACGTGGATGAGCTTCTGATCGATAATTCCAAAGAAATTTTTGATGCGTATTGCGCCCTTCTGGCCTGCCGTAATATTCCGCTCGATCCGCACGAAACATTTCCCGGTAAAGACCTGTTCGAAATCATTAACGCTATCCGGGCGAAATATGGGATTAATGATTCCTGCGAGGCTCTGGTGCTTGAACGCAGAAGCAAGTATATTGAACTTCTTGAGGTTAAGCACGGGATCGTCAATCATGGAGTTAAGGAAGTCTTTGAGTTCCTGGACCGCAACCGCGACAGGTTGAATATCCGTGCCGCGTATGCTTCTTCGTCGGAGAGAAGTTTCATCGACATTATCCTCAAAGGGATATTCAGGGACTGCGGGCTTGCGGCCTACGCAGAGACGCCGGATAACTTTTTTGTTTTCAACGGATGGCCGTCAGCTTCCACTTGCTGGGAACAGGGCATGGATAAAAAACCCAGCCCGATGATTTATTTCAAAACTTTGGAAAAGATCGGTCTTTCATCCCGGCAGTGTATTGCATTCGAAGATTCCAGAAGCGGGGTGGAAGCGGCTTTGAATGCCGGTCTGTATGTTTTTGCCGTTCCTTCAAAAAGCAACCGGGAATATTTCGATAAGTTGCGGTCGAACGGCTCCTTCGACCCGAGGCTTCAGATCGTGTCCTCGCTCGAGGACATCTTGCCGTTTCTCGAATATCTGCCATCCGCCGCCGGTGTGACATTATAAAAAAATATTTAATAAACCATTTGAGTTCATTATGAATAATAAGATCGTCGCTGTTATTCCTGCCCGGTATCAATCCACGCGTTTTCAGGGTAAGCCTCTGGCCAAAATTCTCGGCAAGCCAATGATCGAGCACGTTTATTTTAACGCGAAGAAATGTCGTCTTTTAAACGAGGTCGTGGTTGCGACCGATGATCAGCGTATTTACGATGCGGTCAACGGCTTCGGCGGAAAAGCCATCATGACGTCTGACCAGCATCCGACGGGCACCGACCGCGTGGCGGAAGCCGCACGGCAGCTGGATGCCGGAATCATCGTCAATGTCCAAGGGGATGAGCCGTTGATTCAGCCGCAGATGATCGAGCGCACGATCAGACCGCTTCTGGACGACCGGAAAGTGCAGGTCACCAATCTGATCTCACGGTTGTCGGATATCGGGGATTACATCGACAGCGGAGTCGTTAAGGCTGCCATCGATCTTCAGGGCGATCTTTTATATCTGACCCGTTCACCGATCCCTTTTCCCAAGACCCGGCAGGGTTATGTGGTCCATAAGCAGATCGGTCTTTATGCCTTTCGTAAAAATTTTCTGTTCCGTTTCGTCAAGATGCCGCAGACGCCGCTGGAATTGGTCGAGGGAGTGGAGTTCCTGCGGATTTTGGAAAACGGATTCAAGATCAAGGCGGTTGTAACAGATTACAGCGCCGTCAGCGTCGACACGCTATCCGATCTCATCGAAGTCGAAAAGATACTCCGCAGGAAAAAGTCATAAGGCCTATGTCCCGCAATGTCGTCCGCATATCGCTTTCCATGGAGAAAGCGCAACGCCTTATTTCAAAGTATCCCCATTCTTCCGTCGTTGTTCTATCTCCTGATCTGCTGGAGCAGGAAGGGATTGTCGGGCCTGAGAAGGACCGGCTGGACAAGATGTATCTGGATTTTGTGGCCGGTCTCGCCGCAAAGGACGGTTCCACGTTCTGGTGGGCGAATTCTCTTTCGGAAAAGAACGAATTGATATCCCCGTTATTTGCGCATCTTTCGGTGCTTTACGCTTTTGACCGCTGGCTTAAGAGGCATCCTTCACAGGATTGCATCGTCGTATGCGATGCCGGACTTTGTGAAGCGGTGCGCTCTTTGGTGAACGAACATTATGATGTCGAAGGCGGCGGCCCCGGGTTGAATAAATTTGCGGGAATCATGCGCAACAGCTGCCGGTATGTGGTCAAACTGATGCTGGCGTTCTGGAAAGAGATATACAGAATGGTGCTTTCCCGGGGATATCCCGGCGCCGCACAAAAACTCCGGTCCGTTCGCAAGGCGCGCGTTATTAAAAGCTGGGTGGACCACCGCAGTTACCGCTCCGGAGACTATCAGGATGCTTATTTTCCGAAAGTTCTTCCGTATCTGCACCAGCACAATGTGCCGTACATTCTTCTGGCCGATATTATTCAGGATTTCCGCGGGCATTTTAAAAGCATCGTTGCCGATCGAAAAAATTTGATCATCCCCATCGATTATTTTCTCACCTTCGGGAATTTGTGCCGTGCCGTCGTTCTTCAATGGGCCAGCCGTCCAAGTGTGGAAAGCCGACTCAAATTCGCGTCGATCGATGTGACCTCGGTAGTCCGCAATGAGCTGGCGGAGGGTTTGTTCAGCACCCGGTTTTTTACCAATATCCTGTATTACTTCAAAATTAAACGTCTGGCCCAGACAGTGGACATACACAGCTTTGTGTATACGTTTGAAAACTATGCATGGGAGAAAATGTGTTTAAAGGCATTCAAGGATTCGGCCCCGTCCGTCAGGACCGTCGGATTTCAACATGCCTTTATCGCCAAAAACAGTTTTAAATATTTCTTGGGCGAACAGGAAGTCGGGATCGTTCCGTGTCCGGACAGTATTCTGACAATGGGAGAGGTGACCAAAAGGATTCTCAATACCTACGGCCATTGGCCGGGAAAAATCCTTTCGACGGGCTGCGCGCTAAGGCAGTTCGGGACGATGAACGGCGCTCAGGGCGGCTCCGTCAAGAGCCGCGATATTCTGGTGGCTTTTACGATGACGAGGGAGGAATCGATCAAGATTCTTGAGTTTATTTTTGAGGCGGGCCTCGCCCGGCATCCGCACGACGTTCATCTGCGGTTTCATCCCCAAACTCCTGTTGCAGAAGTGCTCAAAGGGATTTCCTTTGAACTTCCCGCTAACTTTAAGATTTCCCGGGCACCGTCATTAAACGACGATTTTAAACGGGCGGGGGTCGTCCTTTATACATGGACGACGGTCGGACTTGAGGCTTTGGTCAACGGCATCCCGGTCATTTATCTGGATGTGAACAAGCCGCTCAATCTGGATCCGCTTTTCGAATGCAGTGTTCTTAAAGAGCAGGCCGCAAGACCGCAGGAGCTTAAAGAAAAGATCGAGAAATTTTTGAATCTGCCGGAGGATATTTATGCCGGAGATCTGGCGAAAGCCCGGCAATATCTCAAAGATTATTTTTCTCCGGTTAACGAAGAGGCTTTGGCGCTTTTTGCCCGGTGAGGACAGGATTTTTAAGTCGGAGCGGGCTGGATAGCCTGGAAACTTATGAGTAATAATGACCTAAGCATGCGTATGTTGGTTGTCCGGTGGATCGATTATACGCTAATGACTGTTTTGAGCTTTTTCTGTCTGGCGTATATTTCCCATATGGGCAAGAGTTTTGCCGAGATCAATGTTCAATTTCCTTTTTTGAATTTTCCTGTCTTTGTGGGCGAATTTCTGCTTATGGGATGCGTTGTGCTTTTCTTGGTACGCACATCGTTCTGCGGCATCCGGCTAAATCGTTGGTGGGCATTGATCATTCTTTATGTTTGTTTTTTCATGGTCAAGGCCGGATGGGGCTACAATCATTACGGACCGTTAGCGTTCAGGCATGCGGCATTGTTTTATTATTTCCTTTTCGCCGTGATCGCCTATCATTGTTACCGGCCTGAATTTTTTAAATGGTGGGTGATCCTGATTTATTTCGGTGCTTTGCACTGGATGTTCTTCAGCGGACAGTTTTACGACTGGTGGATGATGCCGAGGATTTTTATGGGGTTGATTTTGGCCTATAAATTTCCGAACCGGCTGGCGGGTATGCTGCTGGCCGCAAGCGTGCTTGTGTTGACTCCCTATCAATATTTCCTGCAGACTTCAAGATCCATTATTCTTGCCAATTTTGCTTCGGTCTCGTTCCTGATTTTGGCGGCCGGCGCGGTGATCGGAGAAAAGAAACGGTCTGCTTTTTTGATCGGCAGTTCTTTACTCATCATTTTATTTGGCTGGTACGTCTTTTATATGTCGGGAAACAAATATGCGCAGGGCCTTGTCTCCATTGACAAGTTAAAGTATCTCTATGAAGACACCGACATGATTATTCAGCAGAAAAAGGATGGCTTCAAAGCAAAGGAGATTGCCAATGTCGGACTTTATAATCCTGAGACTTCACGGTCTTTTGAGGATCACTATGAAGAATCGGTATTGAATGAAACGGTATTGGAAGAACCGGCATTAACTGAACCTCAGGTGCCTTCCTCATCTTTTTCCGTCGTGCCGGATCAGGTGGCAAGCCCGGAGCCCCCAAAAGACTCGAATTTCGATGATACGATCAGGGAAATGAAAATAGGCAATTCCGTTTTTCGGCTGCTTATCTGGCGCGATGCAAAAAAAGAATTGATCGAGCAAAGACCGCTGTTTGGTTTTGATTTTGGAAAACCGTTCCGTTCTGAGAGTCTGGAAATTGTCCGTTGGGGAATGAATGATTGGGGCAGGGACGGCTGGATTGCGATGCACAATTCCTATCTGGAAACAATCTATCGCGGGGGGATCGTCGGAATTGCTCTGATGACTGCCATGGTGGGGGTCTTTGTGTATTGCACCACGGTTTTTATCCGGCTCAGATCGGCAGCCGGTCTGTTGTTGTGCGCTACTTTGATCATTCCCCTAGTGGCGGCTACGTTCTCGGTGAGTTTGGAACTCCCCAGTCCGGCAATTCCGATATGGACATTATTTGGTTTGATTTTGGCCTATGCCCATCGCCAGTTGGGGATACACATGAGCATGACAGGCTCACAGCGGACGTGATTTATGCGTATCTTAATCGGACATAATTATTATCAGATTCCCGGCGGGGAAGATGCCGTCGTCCGTTCTGAAATCGACATGCTCCGGAATTTCGGGCATGAGGTTGTTTTTTATGAACGCCACAATGACGAAATCGGCCGGCTTGACCCCTTGCGTAAAACCGCTCATTTCCTGTCATTGGCCCACAGCCAGGCATCCTATCGGCAGCTGCGTGCATTGCTGCGCGAGAAACGTCCCGACATCGCGCATTTTCATAATATCTATTACATGATGACCCCGTCGGTGTACAAGGCCTGCCGTGACGAGGGCGTGCCTGTCGTTCAAAGTCTGCACAATTACCGCATGATGTGTTCCAATGCTTTGCTTTTTCGCGACGGACATGTGTGTGAGGATTGTCTCAAAAAGGACATCTGGGAAGGCGTCAAACACAGATGTTTTCGCGATTCATCGCTGATGACCGCCATGATGGCATTTAATCTCGACAAACTATGGCGCCGGGGCGTGTGGATCAATGATGTCGACCGCTACATTGTGGCGGCCGAATTCACGCGTCGTAAATACATGGATCGCGGCATTCCGGTTGAAAAGATTTCCTACAAGCCGCATTTTATTGACGTGCAGAGAAGCCGCCGCGAGAAGGATGCCGGGTATGCGTTTTATCTCGGCCGGCTGAGCCATGAAAAAGGAGTCGATACGCTTCTCGATGCATGGCGGTCGCTTAAAGATATTCCGCTCAAGATTGCCGGCACGGGTCCGATGGAGGAAAAACTTAAGAGTTTTGCCGTCGGGAACGGGTTATCACAAGTCGAGTTCCTCGGTTTTCTTAAGGAGAGCCAGTGTCTTGATATTTTAAGCGAAGCAACTGCTTTGATCATTCCTTCCGTCTGTTATGAAAATTTTCCGCGGGTTGTCGTGGAGGCATTTGCCTGCGGCGTCCCTGTTGTGGCCAGCCGTCTGGGCAGTCTGCAGGAGCTGATTGAAGACGGAGAAACAGGTTTGTTGTTCGAGCCCAGCGATCCGAAAGCGTTGGTTGCCGCCGTCCGGCGGTGTTTTGAAAACCGTCTGAAAACGATGCAAATGGGACACAATGCCCGCGGGGTTTTTGAAGACAAATATACGGTCCAGACAAATCATAAAAGACTTATGGAGATTTACGAAGATGTCATCCATCGTGCAAAATCCGTCGGCCGTTAACAAGCGGCTTCCTATCGGGCTTTTTGTTGCTTTGTTCTTTGCCATTGTCATCGCGACCCTTTATTACGCGCCGTCATGGGGTTTGATGGACGATAAGGGATTTTTGGATATGGCGGTCACATACTGGCAGGACCCATCGAAGACCGAGGTCGTCACATGCGATTTTAAAGCGGCGGGGATGTATCGTCCTGTGGTGTTCATTTGGGCGACTATATTTTATAAAATTTTTGAACAATGGCCGACGGGTCTTTATGTTTTGATCGCGGCGGGGAATATGGCGGCCATGCTGTTATGGGGGCTGGTTTTTTACCGGTTTTTCAATGTGCGTCCGCAGGACCGTTACTGGACGATTTTCTTTTTTCCTCTGACATTCTTTCTGTTTACTCCGTTCTGGAATATTTTCACCTACCTTTCCGTTCAGGAAAAATTTATTGTCTTTTTAGCTCCTTTGGCGCTGATCCTTTTTCAAAAAACCTACATCGCGCCGCGTCCGCGCGACATGATCCTGCTTTACCTCATTGTCGTCGTGGGAATGCTTAGCAAAGCCACATTCATTTTTGTTCCTGTTGCGATGTTCGTTTACGCGTTTCTGGATTTGATTTTTTTCAGGCCGCGTGCAGCCATTTCGGTGCAGCACCTCGTGATTTACGGCGCTTCTTTGGCCTATTACGCTTTTTATACGGTAACGTCTCAGCTTACCGGAGATTATACGGCCAAATTCAAGTCGGGACTGACGGTTGGCGGTTTGATTGGGAAGATTCTTGGCGCTACGATGCTGACCAAGGTTCTGCTTGCGATCGGAATTGCCGGTTTTATGGTTTATTTCGTTCGGGCCGTCCGGTCGAACAAGAGGGAATATCTTTTCCCCGGGCTTATCTATTGCGGACTCATTGTGTATCTGGTGTTGCTTTTCCTGTGGGGCCTTTATTCTTATTTGTTGTCTGCGCTCGCGCCGATGGTGTTGGGAGCTATGTTTCCCGTCTATCGATGGGTGTGCGGCCGGAATGAAACGGCCAAATGGTCGGTGAATGTGATCATCACTGTTCTGCTTTGTTGTGTGTTCGCTGGGAACATTGTGCCGAGCATTTCCAGAATGGGCGATATCGGCCGGTCGATTGCTTTCTTAACCGCTCAGGAGGGGGCAGCGACAGATATTTATTTTATGCCTCCCGGTTATGTCGAGACAGTGGACAGGGCAAAGAAATTTACCGGGAAAAAGATCATACACTGCGGAGAGGGCAGGATCACGGCGGATATGCTCTCCGTACAGGGAAAGACCTATGTGATGCTCATCGATCTTCTTCCGTCCATCGAACTCTCAGGGGTCAAGACTCAAGATCGTGTCTATGCCAACGGGACATGGGAAATATACGAACTCGTTCCTGCGCCGGGGCATGAAGAAAAGTTCAAGGTCGTTTTCAAAAAGACATGGCTTCAGGAGTTAAAAGTGAGAATCAGGGATATGTGAGCCCTCGGGTATTTTTTGCTTCTCTACCCGAGGGCTCATCCAGAACGAGTGCAACGAGTGAAGGATTTCCTCCAGAGGTTCAATGATTCATTATGAGTATCGAACTTTCCATCATTGTTCCCACATTCAACGAACGCGGCAATGTCAAACCGCTGCTTGCGAAACTCGAGGCGGCTCTCAAAGGCGTTGCCTGGGAAGTGATCTTTGTCGATGACGATTCTCCCGACGGTACGTCCGCTCATATCAAGTCCATCGCTCAGAACGACTGCAGAGTCAGATGCATTCACCGCATTGCCAGGCGCGGCTTGGCGTCGGCAAGCATCGAAGGGATGCTCGCTTCAAGCGCGCCTTATCTGGCGGTCATGGACGGCGATCTGCAGCACGATGAAACGCTTTTGAAGAAGATGCTTTCCGTTCTGAAATCGGACGGCCTCGACATCGTCATCGGCAGCCGTTATATCGAGGGAGGATCAACCGGGAAGTGGTCAAGTACCCGGGAGAAGATCAGCCGTTTTGCCACCGCCTTCGGACGCGCCATGATGCGTGCGGATATCAAAGACCCGATGAGCGGATTTTTTATGCTCAAACGTTCCTTCTTTGAGACTGTCGCGCACCGTCTGTCGGGGAAGGGTTTTAAAATTCTATTCGACCTGTGCGTGTCCTCGCCTCATCCGGTCAAGTTCCGCGAACTTCCGTTCGAGTTCCGCAGCAGGACAGCCGGCGAAAGCAAGCTGGGCACGCTGGTTGCCTGGGAATATCTTCTGCTTCTGGCGGATAAATGCCTGGGGCCGTACATTCCGGTCCGTTTCATTCTGTTCGTTCTCGTCGGATTCCTTGGGCTGGTTGTCCATCTGATTGTTTTGTGGGCGGGGCTCAAGATTTTGCTTTTTGAGTTTGCGACCGCCCAGTCCCTTGCGATCTTTACCGCGATGACGGCCAACTTTACGGTCAACAATGTGTTTACGTACCGGGACAAGAAGCTTAAAGGTTTTGAGTTTGTGCGGGGGCTCTTGACTTTTTACGCCGCCTGTTCCATCGGCGCTTTTATCAATATGCGCATTGCTGTCTTTCTGTTCGACCAGGGGATCCACTGGAGCTTCGCCGGAATTCTCGGCGCGGTTATCGGCGCCGTCTGGAACTACGCCATCACCTCGACGTTCACTTGGAAGCACAAGGGAGAATCATGAGCGGTCAGCGCAAAGATGATTTCAAAAGTTCTCCGGAATTCTGGTTTAACGTTTATTGGATTGTCGTCATAGTCGCATACTTGGCGTGGAGGGCGTTCATATTTTTAAAAAGAATCCAGTAAATATCGCGCATTTTCCGACGCTGATGCTGGTGATCGGTTATCCGCTCTTCTGGGCCGAACTTTTTTCGGGGCATGCGAGGGAAGGCGTCACATCGCCGGCGGTCTGGTGGCTTTTTGCTTTCTTTGTGTTCTTCATCCTCCTGCGGGAAAGAAATTCGATTGCCGAGTCCGCCAGTCAATATCGGCAAATGTTCTTTGATCAGACGATAGCGGTCCGGATTTTCTTGACCGTTGGATTCATTCTTGGCCTTTTTATTCTGACCTGCGCTTTATTGGCTGCACTGCAGCCTCCGTATTTGATGCAGGAATCGGATGTGATGAATTATCACATGTCCGTTCCGCGCCAGCATCTGATTCTGGGTTCATTCGCACACATCCCGTGGTCGGCGGATGATCTTTTCTTTTTGCCGCTGGATTTTGCGCTTGCCCCTTTCTGGTTTGTCTCGCCGCTTCCGAATAAATTTCCGCAGTTTATTTTTCTGCTGGGGTTACTCGGAGTCGTTGTCAACATGTGCCGGGAACTTAAGCCTGGCGGTGTCATGACGTCTATCATTGCGGTTTTCGCTTTGCTCGGTTCTCACGGGCACGGCGTTCAGATGGGAACGGCGATGCTGGATCTGCCGATCTGTTATCTGTTTATTGCCGCCATCGACAGCTTCCTCAAAAAGCAGAAGTGGCTTTTTATCGTCGAATTCTCTTTCTTGATCTGGTCGAAATCTTTAATGGCGCTCCAGATGGGTTCGTTCTTTGGACTCCTCGCGTGTCTATATTTTCTGATGCGCGCTGTCGGCATCAGAAAAGTCCTTTTCGATTTCCAGAGACCGGTGAAGCCGGAAGACGTGGCCGGTTTCCGTCAATTCCTGACAGGTGTTTTACCCGTGCTGATTTTGGTGAGCGTTTGTGTGGGCGGGCCGTTTCTTGCCAAATCACTGTATTACAGCGGAACCCCGTTTTTCCCCGTCAACATCGGTTCTTTGGCTCATCCGGGCATTCCGGAAGGTTCCGTTGCATGGGCCTCGCTCGAACGGTCGGCCCATTTTATGACCCGCAGTATCCATAACGACGGTTATGGAAGATCCGTGATTGATTTTATAACGCACTTTTGGGCGCTTGCCGTTCCGTCTGAAGGCGTGAACAACGCGTTCGATTATCCTATGG